>DASTDR010000633.1:0-6841 GCA_035710265.1 Gemmatimonadales bacterium
CCACACCCGCTGCACGAAGCGGTCGCGCCCGAGGGCCTCCAGGGAGAGTCCCTCCCTCGCGAGTTCCCTCTCCACCACGTTCTGCGTGGCGATGCCGGCGTGGTCGGTGCCCGGCAGCCACAGCGTCGCACGGCCGCGCATCCGCTCGAACCGGATCAGCACGTCCTGCGTCACGTTGTCGAGGCCGTGCCCCATGTGCAGCACGGCGGTCACATTGGGCGGAGGAATGACGATGACATACGGTTCCGCATCAGGGCGGGGCTGGAACACGCCCGCTTCGAGCCAGCGGTTGTAGATGGCCGGTTCGACGGGCCGCGGATCGTATGCCATTCCTTAATATAGAAGCGCCGACTAGAATATCGTCCAATGACCGCTCCGAAGTCCTCCGTGTCCGACGATCGTCTGCCCCCCGCGCGCCTCGTGCGCTGGCTGCTGCTCGCGGGCGTCATTCTGTTTTCCGTGAGTCTCTATTTCCGGTTCGGATTGAACGTGCAGCCGCTCGGCACCGTTCAGCCGCCCGCGGCGACGACGACTCCCTAGACATGCCCTCATCCGAGATCCAGGTCGTCCTGCCGGATGGGAGCAGCAAGACCCTGCCGGCGGGCGCGACGGGCGCCGACCTGGCCCGGGCCGTTGGCCCCGGCCTCGCGAAGGCGGCCCTCGCGATTCGTGTGAATGGCGAGGTGCGTGACCTGCAACGGCCGCTCGACAACGGCGCCACCGTTTCGATTCTCACGAACAAGGACCCGCAGGCGCTCGACGTGCTGCGCCACTCCTCGGCGCACGTCCTGGCGACGGCGGTGCGCCAACTGTTCCCCAAGGCCCAGATCGGGTTCGGCCCGCCGATCGAGGACGGGTTTTACTACGATTTCGACATCGGCCGCCCGTTCACGCCCGAAGATCTCGAGGCCATCGAGAAGAAAATGGCCGAGGTTGCGAAGGCGGATTACCCGTTCGTGCGCGAGGAGGTGAGCCGCGCGGAAGCGACGAAACGCTTCACGGACGATCCGCTCAAGCTCGAACGGATTGATGACCTGAAGGAAGGCGAGGTCATCTCGGTCTACACGGACGGGCCGTTCGTCGATCTGTGCCGCGGCCCGCACGTGCCGAGCACCGGGAAGATCCAGCACTTCAAGCTGCTGCACGCGGCCGGCGCGTATTGGCGCGGCGATGAGCGGCGTCAGATGCTGCAGCGCATTTACGGGACGGCGTGGTTCTCGAAGCAGGATCTCGACCAGTACATCACGCGGCTCGAGGAAGCGCGCAAACGCGACCACCGCGTCATCGGCAAGCAGCTCGATCTGTTCTCGATTCAGGAGGACGTCGGCCCCGGGCTGATTTTCTGGCACCCCAGGGGCGCGATTCTGAACTTCGAGCTGCGCCGCTTCATCGAGGACGTGATTCTCGCGCGCGGCTATCAGCTCGTGTACACGCCCAACATCACGCGCGAGCAGCTGTTTCTGCGCTCGGGGCATCTGCCGCTCTACGCCGAGAATCAGTTTCCGCCCATGGCCGCGGGAGAGGGCGAATCCGAGGACGTGCGCTATCGCGTGAAGCCGATGAACTGCCCCATGCACATTCTCGTGTACGCGAGCCAGCAGCGCAGCTATCGCGATCTGCCGATCCGGCTCGCCGAGATCGCGAACGTGTACCGCAACGAGCGCTCGGGCACGCTGCACGGCATGCTGCGCGTGCGCGGGCTCTCGATGGACGACGCGCACATCTTCCTGCGCGAAGACCAGATCGAGGATGAGATCTTCCACATGCTCGACATCGTCGAGCTGGTCATGGGGAAGACGTTCGGACTCGAGTACACGCTCGATCTTGCTACGCGCCCGCCCGCCAAAAAGCTCGGCACCGACGCGATGTGGGACGTTGCGGAAAAGGCGCTTGAAGGCGCGTTGAAGCGCCGTGGGTTGAAGTACCGGATCGATGCTGGGGGTGGGGCGTTCTACGGCCCCAAGATCGACGTCAAGTTCAACGACGCGATCGGCCGCGAGTGGCAGGGCGCCACGATCCAGCTCGACTATCAGCTGCCCGAGCGCTTCAACCTCGAATACACCGGCGCCGACAACAAGCCGCACCGCACGCTGATGATGCACCGCGCGATCTTCGGCACGATCGAGCGATTTACCGGCTTCTTGATCGAGCACTTCGCCGGCGCGTTTCCGCTGTGGCTGTCACCGGAGCAGGTGCGCGTGCTGCCAATCGCCGATGGCCAGCTCGATGCCGCGCGCGCGGTGCACGAGACCCTGCGGCAGGCGGGAGTTCGCTCGCATCTCGACGAGCGCTCGGAGACGCTCAATTACAAGATCCGCGATGCCGAGACGCACAAGGTGCCGTACATGGCGGTGGTGGGGCAGCGGGAAGCCGAAGCCAAATCGGTGGCCGTCCGTGGCCGCGGGGCGGGGAACAAGCAGGTCGTCATGCCGATTGGGGAGTTCGTGGAGAAGCTGAAGCAGGAAGTTCACACGAGGAGTTTGAAGCCGTTAATATGAACCGTGTGCTAAAGCACCGGCTCGGCCTTTACGCGACCCCTGAAGGGGTCATCGCGTTTTTCAAAACGGGCGCAGTAGCCGAGCCGGCCCTTCAGGGCACGGATAAAAATCTATGACCAACGACAGCACCATCCCCGTAATTCTTTCCGCCTGCCGGACCCCCATCGGCAAATACCTGGGCGGCCTCTCGCCGCTCACCGGCCCCCGTCTCGGCGCGCTCGTCATCCGCGAAGCCGTGCGCCGCGCCGGTGTCCCCGACAACCAGGTCGATGAAGTGATCATGGGGAACGTGCTGCAGGGTGGTGAAGGACAGGCGCCCGCGCGGCAGGCGGCGATCCATGCGGGGCTGCCCGGCATCATTCCATCGCTGACGATCAACAAAGTGTGCGGCTCGGGGCTCAAGGCCGTGATGCTCGCGGCGCAGGCGATCAAGGCGGGTGACGCACAGTGCATCGTCGCCGGCGGGTTCGAGTCGATGTCGAACGCGCCGCACTACGTCTACGGCATGCGCGGCGGCATCAAGGCGGGGAACAGCCAGTTGACTGACGGAATGATTCACGATGGACTGTGGGATTCGTTCTCCAATACCCACATGGGCAATCTCGCCGAGTACACCGCGAAGAAAGCAGGCGTGTCGCGTCAGGAGCAGGACGAGTTTGCCTTCGAGAGTCACCAAAAGGCTGTGAAGGCGATGGAGGCGTGCCATTTCAAAGCCGAAATCGTGCCGGTCGAAATTCCGGGCAAGAAGGGTGTGACGGTCATCGAGAAAGACGAGTCGCCTCGGAAAGACACGACGCTCGAGCTGCTCGCCGCGTTGAAACCGTCGTTCGAAAAGGACGGGTCGGTGACGCCGGGCAACGCGCCCGGACTGAACGACGGCGCGAGCGCCCTGGTCGTGACCTCGCTCGCGTTCGCCAAGACGCACGGCTTGAAGCCACAGGCGAAAGTCACCGGCTATGCCACCGGCGGTGGCGAGCCGAAGGATCTGTTCTTTGCGCCGATCGTGGCGGTGCAGAATCTGATGAAGAAGACCGGTGCGTCGATCAACGATTACGATCTGATCGAGGCCAACGAAGCGTTCGCGGTCCAGGCGCTGGCCGACGGCAAAGCGCTCGGCTGGGACTGGAGCCGCGTCAACGTGCACGGCGGCGCGGTGGCGCTGGGTCATCCAATCGGCGCTTCCGGCGCGCGCGTCCTCACGACGTTGCTCTATGCTCTGAAGCAATATGGAAAACGCACCGGCCTTGCCACACTCTGCCTGGGTGGTGGCAATGCGGTAGCCCTATCTGTGGAGATGCTATGACGGATCTTGCGTTAGGCGTGCAACGTCGCACGTGGGGCGTGCGCACGTGCGGCGTGGTGTTGGGCGCCCTTGTGGTAGCGGCGGCAGCTCAGGTGGCTATCCCGCTACCAGGCACTCCGGTTCCCATGACGTTGCAGCCGATGGCCGTGCTGCTCGTCGGCGGGCTGCTCGGCGCGCGGCTCGGCGCGCTCAGCTTGATCCTGTACCTCGCGATGGGCGCCTCGGGACTCCCGGTGTTCACGCCGAGCCCGGTGTTGCCGCCGGGGTTCGCGCGGCTGATCGGACCGACGGGCGGGTATCTGCTCGCGTATCCGTTGGCGGCGTATGCCGTAGGAGCGCTGCTGTCCCCGGGCCGGCGGCCCGGGGTCAGCCGCACCGACGGGGTCCGTGCTGCCGTCGCCGTGCTCGCAGGACTAGTGCTCATTCATCTTGGGGGCCTGGCGCAGCTGGCGATCCTCACCGGGAATGTCTCCGGCGCGGCCCGGCTTGCCACCTGGCCGTTCCTGCTGGGAGATCTGCTGAAGCTGGCCATACTGGTGCCAGTCCTGACCAGGCTGACTCCAACGGTTCGCGCGCGCCTCTAATGGCGCGCGTTTCGTTTGCGGGTGTGAAACGCGTCGGCATCGCGCTCGGGTGGCTCTTCCTGTTCGCCGTCCTGGCAGTCGGCGTGGTCATCCTGGTCGCCGGACTGGTGCCGAACCTGGGCGGGCCCGCGTGGTTCGTCGCGCGCAACGGCGCGTATATGGCGCTCGGCTTCGGCGTCGCCACGCTCGTCGTCGGCCGCCTGCTCAACAAGTATTCCTGGGAACGGATGGGCTGGACTCGGGGCCCGAGATTCGGACGAGGAGTCGAGCTGCTGCGCGGCACGGCAATCGGGGCCGTGATGGCCGTGCTCGCCATCGGGCTCGCCGTCGTGTTCGGCGCACGCCTGCAATTGACGGGCGACTGGAGCGTGTGGGCCGGGATCGCGCTGCCGCTCATCATCGGACTTGTGATCGCGGCACTGGCCGAGGAGCTGGGATTTCGCGGCTACCCGCTGCGCCGCCTGTCGGATGCGATCGGCGTGCTCCCGGCGCTGCTGCTAGGGGCGATCGCGTTCGGCCTGGTGCACATCGGCAACCCCAGCGCGTCGGTGTTCGGCACGGTGAATGTCGTGCTCGCCGGGGTCTGGCTCTCGATCGCGTTCTTCTCCGCCGGCGGTATGAGCCTCGCCTGGGGTGCGCACTTCGGCTGGAACGCCGGGCTCGCGCTTCTATTCGACGCTCCCGTGAGCGGCTTTCGCTTCCAGGTGCCGGCCGTCGAGTATACGCCGGGCGCTCAGTCGTGGATCGACGGCGGAGCGTTCGGGCCCGAGGGCGGCATTGTTTCGACGGTCGCGCTGATCGCTGGGATGCTGTGGCTGCTGACGCGGCCCGCAGCGTTCGCCCAGGCGTCCGATTCCGTTCCCCCTCTCTCGCAGGGAGAGGGGATCAGAGGGTGAGGACAGCGTGAGCAAGGTCGCCGTCATCGGAGCCGGCACGATGGGCAACGGCATCGCCCACGTCTTTGCCCAGCACGGCTGGCAGACGCTGTTGATCGACGTCTCGCCCGAAGCATTGAAAAAAGGCAAGGCGACGATCGAGAAGAACACCGAGCGTCAGGTCAGCAAAGGCACGCTCACCGCCGATCAACGCCACCAGATGCTGGGCCGCATCACCACGACGAGCAAGCTCGAAATCCTCGAGGGCGTCTCCGATGTCGAGCTCGTGGTGGAAGCGGCAACCGAGAACCCGGAGATCAAGTTCGATATCTTCGAGAACCTGGACCGCCTGTGCCCGCCCTCGACCGCCCTGGCATCAAACACCTCGTCCATTTCGATCACCGAGATTGCCAAGCAGACCAAGCGCCCGGGCAAAGTCATCGGCATGCATTTCATGAACCCGGTGCCCGTGATGAAGCTCGTCGAAGTGATTCGCGGCAAGGAAACGTCGGACGAAACCGCGCGGCGCACCGTGGAAATCGTGCGCCAGCTCGGCAAGACGCCGGTAGAAGTGAATGACGCCCCCGGTTTCGTTTCCAATCGCGTGCTGATGCCGATGATCAATGAAGCGATCTTCTGCGTGCAGGACGGCATCGCGACGCCCGAAGGGGTAGATGAAGTGATGAAGCTCGGCATGAACCACCCGATCGGGCCGCTCGCGCTTGCCGACCTGATCGGGCTCGACGTGTGTCTCGCGATCATGCGGGTGCTGCAGGATGGGCTCGACCCGCAGAAGTACCAGCCGGCGCCGCTGCTCGAAAAAATGGTGGCCGAGGGCAAGCTCGGCAGGAAATCGGGCGCGGGATTCTATGTCTACCGCGACTGACGTTCGCGACCAGGTCGTCGAGCTCGCGCGCGAATTCGCGCGCGAGAAGATCGAGCCTTACGCGGCGGAGTGGGACCGCACCAGTCATTTCCCGCGCGGCGTCATCGACGAGCTCGGCAAGCTCGGCTTCCTCGGGATGTGCACGCCCGAGGAGTACGACGGCATGGGACTCGACACCGTCACGTATCTCATGGCGCTCGAGGAGCTCGCAGCCGCCGATGCCGCGTTCGCCGTGTCGATCGGAATCCACAACGCGATTCCGACCACGATGCTGGTGAAGCACGGGACGCCGGAGCAGAAGGAGCGCTGGCTGAAGCCGATGGCGCGCGGCGAGATCCTCGCCGGGTTTGCCCTGTCCGAGCCTGAGGCAGGATCTGATGCTGCGTCATTGCGGGCACAAGCCGTGAAGGACGGCAAGGACTGGGTGCTGAACGGCGCCAAGGCGTGGGCGACGAACGCGGGCACCGCCGATCTGATGATGATCATGGCGCGCACCGATCAGCCCAACGCGCGCCGCGGCGCCAAGGGGATTTCGACGTTCATCGTCCCGACGGACACGAAGGGCTACAAGCCCGCGAAGCCGGAAGACAAGATGGGGCTCAAGGCGTCGAACACCGCCGGGATCGCGCTGAGCGACTGCCGCGTGCCGGGCGGTCAGATGCTGGGCGAGGAGGGCATGGGGTTCGTGTACGCGA
>DASTDR010000634.1:0-3003 GCA_035710265.1 Gemmatimonadales bacterium
GAGGATGTGAATTTCGTGACGGTGGGCCTCACTTGGCTCCACGGGCGCGCGGATTGTCGGTTCTCAAAACGTAGGGACCCTTTCCTGACGACTTTTTCAAAACCTTTCCCCCCTCTGGAGTGAGGTTTTTCAAAACCTTTCCCCCCTTTCGCCTGACCGCGCGATAGACAGGTCTCCGGTCCCGGGCTGTGTCCCGGGATCAGGAGGCGTGGATGTATCGCGAGGTCACGATGATCGAAGTCAAAGAGGTCCTGCGGCTCCGCGGCGAGGGCCTGCCGAAGAAACGCATCGCCGCCCAGCTCGGACTCGATCCGAAAACCGTACGGCGCTATCTCAACGCCGCGGCGACCGCCGGCGTCCGCGTCAGGGCGACAATCAGCGATGAGGAGGTCCGGCAGGTCCTGCTCGCGCTGCACCCCGCGGGCGGTCGGCCGCGCGGTGACGGCTGGGCGCGCTGTCTCGAGCAGCGCACGGCGATCGAGCGCTGGCTCGGTGACGGCGTGCGGCTGACGAAGATTCGCAAGCTGCTCGTCCGCCACGGGGTAGAGATCGCGTATCCCACGCTCCACCGCTTCGCGGTCCTGGAGCTGCAGTTTGGCAAAACCGCCACGACGATCCCGGTGCTCGATGGTGAGGCCGGCCAGGAGCTGCAGGTCGATACGGGCTGGGTCGGGTGGCTCACGCTGCCCGAACGGAAGAAGCGCCGCTTTCGCGCCTTCATCTTTACCGCCGTGCGCTCGCGGCACCGCTTCGTCTATCCCACGTTCGAGGAAACGACGGCACGTGCGATCGAGGCGTGTGAAGCAGCCTGGGAGTTTTTCGGCGGCTGTTTCAAAGTCATCATCCCGGATAACACCAAGGCCATCATCCTCGAGGCGGATCCGTTGGCACCGCGGATCACGCCCGGCTTTCTCGAGTATGCGCAGGCTCGGCACTTTCATATCGACCCCGCGAGGGTGAGGCATGCCCGAGACAAGGGGCGCGTGGAACGGGCCGTACCCGGCGTCCGCGATGACTGCTTCGCCGGCGAAGTGCTCATCAGACTCGAGGACGCACGCGCGCATGCGCGACACTGGTGCCTCAATGACTACGGCCTGCGGCGGCACAGTCGCACGCAGCGCCGGCCGCTCGAGCACTTTCAGACCGAAGAGCAGGGGCTGCTCTTGCCGGCGCCCACCACCCCGTACGACATTCCGCTCTGGGCCGAGCCGAAGGTCGGGCGCGATCAGCTCGCCGCCGTCGACAAAGCGGTCTACTCGATCCCGCATGCGTACGTGGGCCAGTGGCTCTCGGCCCGCGCGGATGCGTACACCGTCCGCTTCTATGCGCGCGGGCTGCTGATCAAGACGCACCCGCGGAAGGCGCCCGGCGGCCAGTCGATCGATGCCAGCGATTACCCGGCCGAGCGCAGCGTCTACGCGATGCGCGATGTCGATGCCCTCCGCCGCCAGGCCGAGGCCGCCAGCGACGTCATCGGCCGCTACGCCGCCGCGCTGCTCGACAGCCCCCTGCCCTGGACACGGATGCGACGCGTGTACGCGCTGCTCGGTCTCGTCCGTCGGTACGGCGCCGCGCGCGTGACCGAGGCCTGCACGATCGCGCTCGGCGCCGACATGCTCGACCTCAAGCGCCTGAAACGGATGCTCGAGCAGGGCGTCACGGCCCCGCCCGCCGCGCCGCCCGCCCGCGTCATACCGCTCGCGCGCTATCTCCGTCCGGCCACCCAATACAAGCTGCCGCTGGCTGCTGCGGCCTCGGAAAGAGAGGAGTCCGAATGACCACCACCGAGATCATCAGTCCCGATGTCAAAACCGTGCTGCGTCGCCTCAAGCTCTCGCGCATCCTCGACATCCTGCCCGAGCGGCTCACGCTCGCGCGCCAGCAGAAAATCCCCCATCAGGATTTCTTGCTGCAGGTCCTGAGCGATGAAGTCACTCGTCGCGACAGCCTGGCCGTCACCCTCCGCGTGCAGAAGGCCCGCTTGGATCCGACCATGCGCTTCGAAAACTGGGACACGACCGCGAAGGTCACCTTCGACCGCGCGCTCCTCAACGAGCTCGCCACGCTGCGCTTCCTGGACGCCCACGCCCACGTCACCATCGTCGGGCCCGTCGGCGTCGGCAAGACCTTCCACGCGCACGCGCTCGGCCACGTCGCCTGTCGGCGCGGTGCCACCGTGCTGGCCGTCCGCACCGACCAGATGCTCAAAGTGCTGAAGCACGCGCGGCTCGACAACAGCTATGAAGCCGAACTCCGAAAGCTGGTCGCCGTCGACCTGCTCATCCTCGATGATTTCGCGATCGACGTCCTCGACCCCGTCGAGAGTCGCGACCTCTACGACCTCCTCCTTGAGCGCTATCGCACCGGGTCCGTGGTCGTGACGTCGAATCGAGGCCCAGACGAATGGCTCGCCACCTTCGCCGATCCCGTGCGTGCCCAGAGCGCCATCGATCGCTTTACCAGCAACGCCTACGATCTCGTCATCGATGGCGAATCCTATCGACCCCGGCTCAAGCCGCGGCTCGCCAAGGACGCCAAGGAGCGCTCGCGATGACGCGTCCGTCAGGCCGCTGTCCACGAGGGGGCGCTCGGCGGCAGCCTTCGCGGACGGCCGGTGCCGCTCTCGACCGCCACCGAGCGCCCGCAGGCTTTCCGACGCCCAGTCCAGAGGCGAAAGTGTAGACAGAAATCGGCTGTTTGAGTCACCCTGACGGCGCTTGACGCGCGCTCAGGCGAGTGGACAAGTCAGGGGGGAAAGGTTTTGAAAAGCCAGGGTCCCTTCCTGCTGAAAACCGACAGCAGGTCTGCCCAATCCCGGGACGTGTCCGATCCACGAGGGCATCAATTGCTTCTCATTCAAGGATTTCCGAAGAATCTCTACTCTTGAGAGAGTCGCGTTAGGCTGCGATGTTCGCAACCTTGGCTGCGATATGCTGATCGGCCTCCTATTCGTTGAACCGTCGGATGAACGGGGCTGGTTCCTAATCAATCAGCAAAGGGAGG
>DASTDR010000635.1:0-4520 GCA_035710265.1 Gemmatimonadales bacterium
CGAGCGTCTTCGCGAGCCCTGGCACGCCTTCGAGCAGGATGTGGCCGCCGGTGAGCAGGCCGATGAGCAGCCGCTCCACCATGATCTCCTGTCCCACGACCCGCTTGGCGACTTCGCGGGTGATGCTCTGGGTCAGCACCGCATCGTTGGTCTTGGCCGTTTTCGTCGTCATCTCAGCGACGCCTCTGCCGCCCGCTTCACCGTTGGCTCCTTGTCACGAGAATAAAGCTCGAGCAACGCCTTCGCCTCCGCGCGGTCGAGCCGCGCCAATCCTTCGATCGCTGCCGCCCGGACGAACGGTGTCCGGCGCGGTTTGCCGCCCGGCTCGGCGAACCTGGCAAGGACTTCCAGCGCGTCCTTGGCCCCCAGCTGACCGATGGCGATCAGCAACGCAGCCAATACCCCCTCGTCTTTTTCCTGCTCCAGGCGTCTGATGAGGACGGTGGACGATGCGGCGTCGCCGGCCGCTGCAATCGCCCGCGCCGCCGCCGTCCGCACCAGCGCGGACTCGTCCTTGAGCGCGGGCATGGCGGGCCGCGCGATCTCGCGGCCGCCGAGCTCGGCCAACCCGAGCAGGGCTGCTTCACGCACGCGCTCATCGCCGTGCCGCGTCAGCGCAATCAGCGTTTCGCCGACTTCGGGGCTGCCGCTCAGCCCGAGGAATTCTGCCGCCGCGGCCACCACTTCAGGAACTGTGCTGGTGATGCGCTCCTGCAGCAGCTCGATCGTGCGCTCACCCGCCTGTCGCATGGCCGCCCGATAGGCCTCGCGCAGCTCAGGCGCCGTCTGAAGGTAGGCATCCACCACGAGTCCCGCCGAGACCGCTCCCAACGCGCCGACCGCATGAACCAGGTGCGCGCGTTCCGCCGCGGGGACGCGCGACTCGCCAAGCCGTTTGACCATACGATCCACGATAGCCCCGTCCGCAAGCGCCGCTGCCGCCGCGCCGATCGCTTCCTGAACGTCGGGATCCTGAATCTTGCCGAGCGACCGATCGAGTCCTGCCACCAGCTCGGCGATGGCGCCAATGTCGCGTAACGCCAGGACCTGGGGCGTGATACGGCGCAACTGTTCCAGGGTCGCACGTTGCTCGTCGGGCGTCGTCGCGGCCTGTAACGCCGTTACGGCACGGCGGGCTTCCACGTCCGCCGGCAAGTCCTGCGGCCGGAAGATTGCGCCGCTCGGTCGCGCGACGCCGAGCGTGGCATCCGGACGCCACGCCTTCACGTCGGGCGGCGGAACCTGCGCGGCGGCCGGTGCTTGAGGCGGGGGCGAAGCGGGGGCGTCCAGCCCGGCGAGCACGCGGGCCGCCGACAGACGCTGGCTCGCGCGCCGCCCCAAATGCAGGCTGATGCGTCCCAGCACCGCGTCGTCCGGCTGGATATTTCCCACCGCCACGCCAAACAGCCCGATCCAGTGTTCCGGGGTCACCCCCGGATCGATGTGAATCGAGCGCACGCCGCGGGCAAAGAGGAGACCCGCCAGCTCGGCTATCTGCGTGTTGCGCGGCAGCAGGTGTTGGCCATGCCAGTGCAATCCGGTGGCACCGACCTTCCATTCGACGGTCCCGAGCGCGGCCAAGCCCGGCAGCGCACTGGTCACGTGGCGTATCGCCTCGAGCACGGCGGGGTGTGACGGAGGATAGAGACGCGTCAGCCGGAAGGTCGTACCGATCGCGCCGAGCATGCGATCCACTGCGCCAGTCTCGATCGGCATCATCAGCGCGTGTTCCGTACGTCTTCAGCGAGTTCCATGCAGTCGCTCGATGGCTCCAATCTCGGCGCGCGTCAGCTCGCGCCACTTGCCTTCCGGAAGTTTGCCGAGTCGCACCGGTCCGTAGGCCACGCGGTGCAGCCATTCGACCTTGAGGTCCAGCGCTTCCGCCATCCGTCGCACGATCCGCTGCCGGCCTTCGGCCAGCGTCAATTCGATTTCGACCGATTTACCGCTTGGCCGTACGCGCGACTCGACGATGTGGACGGCCCGCCCGTCGATCACGATCGGCCGCGCGAGGGCCTGACGGATCGCGGTGGCATCCGCACCATGCACGCCGAGCCAGTAGGTGCGCGGAACGGCATAGCGGGGATGCATGAGCGTGTGCGCGGCCGCGCCGTCGGTCGTCAGCAGCAACAGCCCCGACGTCATGACGTCCAACCGTCCAACGTACGTGAGTCCCGGGACCTTGGGGAGCAGTCCGAACACGGTTCGCCGTCCCTCAGGATCGGAGCGGCTCACGACGTACCCGAGCGGCTTATTGAGCGCGATCCACGTCGTGCGCGCGGCACTGCGCACCGGGCGTCCGTCGACCGTGATTTTCTGCGTGTCGGGGTCGGCGCTCATCCCGATGGTGGCGACCTCCCCGTCGACGCGCACGCGTCCCGCGCGGATCAGATCCTCCGCTTTGCGGCGCGACGCGACGCCCGCACGCGCCAGGGCGCGCTGCAGGCGCATCAGCGTCATTCTTCTTCTTCGACGGGGGTGGGACGACGGAGCGCGACCGACAGCTCTTCGAGCCGCGGCAGGTCTTCCAGATCCTTCAGTCCGAGAATCTCGAGGAACGACGGCGTCGTCCCGTACAGCAGCGGGCGGCCCAGCCCTTCACCGCGCGTGACGACTTCGATCAACCCCCGCTCCACCAGCTTGTCCATCACCGCGCCCGAATCGACGCCGCGGATTTCGTCGACTTCGAGCCGTCCCACCGGCTGGCGGTAGGCGATGATCGCGAGTGTCTCGAGTGCCGCGGGCGAGAGCCGGCGCGGGCGCAGGGCGAACTGCGCACGCTCGATCGTTTCGGCGTACTCGCGCCGTGTGAGGAACTGCCATCCTTCCGCGATCTCGACCAGTTCGACGCCATGGTCCTCGCCATAGGCCGAGCGCAGCTCCGTGAGCGCCGACAGCACGGCCTCTTCACCGACGGTGACGTCGAGCGAGCCGAGCTCCTCGAGCGTCAGCGGGCGGGACGCGGCGAACAGCGCCGCTTCAAGCAGCTTCGCGAGGGGTTGCACGCGTGATGACCATCGGCCCGAACGGCTCTGGCTGGGAGAGAGTGACCGTGCTGCGCTTGGCGAGCTCGAGCAGCGCGATGAAGGCGGAGAGCACGTCTACGATCGTGGCCTGGGTGCCCACCACTTCGAGCCAGCCAAATTGTTCCCGCTCGGCCAGCAGGGCGTTGATGCGCGCCGTGGCGCCTTCCACGTCCAGCGGCCGCGGCACGACGCGGTGCAGCATCGGCTCCGGGATCAACGCAATCACACGCTCGGCGGCTGCGAGCAGGTCATTCAAATCGATCTGGAGGGGCGCCGGCGGCGCATCAGGAGGCGGCGCCTCGTAGCCGCGCCCAAACCGCTCGGCCCGCACGTCCGCGGCCCGGCCCAGCCAATCGACCAGCTCGCGGATCTGCTGGTACTCGAGCAGCCGGCGCACCAGCTCGGCACGCGGGTCCTCCCATTCGTCGTCGCCCAGACGCCGCGGCAGCAGCATCTGCGCCTTGATGCGCAGCAACCGCGCGGCCATTTCCAGGTAGTCGGCCGCCTGATTGAGGCCCAGCTCGTTGATCACCGAAAGGAACTGATCGGCGATTTTGGCGATGGGCAGATCGGTGATGTCGACTTCGTCTTCGCGAATCAGATGCAGCAACAGGTCGAGCGGGCCCGAAAACTTCTCGAGCTCGACGACGAAGCCTCCCCCCGCCTGTCCCGGACCCTGGGTGATGGGACTCGTCATGACGGAATCCCGTTCGGCAAGGCCATCGGATACACGACCCCGAGCGCGAGGGTCAGCAATTTCACGGCCGGCCACAGGAAGAATTGAATTACGCTGGGGAGCATGAAGCTCACCAGCATGATCGGCAGAAACCCGAAGCGCTGGAGTTGGCGGTATTGCATCCCTGCCCCGGGCGGGAGCAGATGATAGAAGACATGGCTGCCGTCCAGCGGCGGAATTGGAATCAGATTGAAAAACGCCAGGACCAGATTGAGCCACATGCCGTAAAACATCATTCGCTGCAGAATCTCGAGCGTCGAGGCCAGCGCTGGCATCGCCTGGGCCAACATACCTACCACGAAGAAAAGCCCGGTCGCGATCAGGAATAGAACCAGGTTGACCACAATGCCCGCCAAGGAGACGATGATGTCGCCCTTGACGTAATTGCGGTAATTGCGCGGGTTGACCGGTACCGGTTTCGCGCCGCCAAACGTGTAGCGGCCTCCCGAGCCGAACCACAGCATCACAGGAAGCAGGATTGTCATGAACGGATCGATGTGCTTGATCGGATTGAACGTCAGACGGCCGAGCATGTAGGCGGTGGTATCACCCTGCCGATAGGCCGCCTCGGCGTGCGCGTATTCGTGGGCCACCATCGAAAAGAGCAAAACTGGGGCCCAGACAAGGAACTCGAACGAGATAGCGTTGCTCTGGGTAGGTGACGGCCAAAGATATGTATAGTCTTGACCCCACGCAACTTACCGTCTACTTTCCGCGCCATGCCGAAAATCAAATCCGCCAAGAAAGCGATGCGCCAG
>DASTDR010000636.1:0-7952 GCA_035710265.1 Gemmatimonadales bacterium
AAGCGCAACGACGCCGACTTCACTGCCATCGTGCGGTGCGCGGATGACTGCAGTTTCACGTTCGTGTTGCTGCTGTTTCGTCGTCATAGGCCTTCACTCAGTCGCTGAATAAGCGTCGCAGCCCGCGCTCGGTCTCCGTCAACGCCGCCTGGAAATGCGCCAGCTCGCCGCCGTAGCCGAACCGCAGGAATCCGGGTGTGCCGAAGTGATCGCCGGGGCAGAGGAGCACGCTGTGCTGGGCGCGCAGCTTCTCGACGATTTCTTGCGCGGGAATGCCGCCGCGGTAGCGCGCCCAGCAAATCGCCCCCGCCTGCGGCGGATTCCAGCGGAATGTGTCGCCGACGGTCTTGAGCCACGCTTCCATCACCGGGTAATTGGTGGGGAGGATGTGGCGGGTGCGGTTGATCAACTTCTCGCGCACCAGCGGGTCGAGCGCGACGGCTGCGAGGTGGTCGCTCGCGCCGGACGGACCGATTGTGGTGTAGTCGTGCCGCTGCCAGGCCTCGTTGGTGAACCCCGGCTGCGATACGATCCAGCCGATACGGAGGCCGGGGAGCCCGTAGGCTTTCGACAGGCCGTTCACGATCACGAGCTTGTCGTAGCCACTGCTCCAGAACGACGGCGTGGTCTTGCCGTCGCGCTCGGCGCCGGTGTACACCTCGTCCGCCAGAATCCACGCGCCGACCTCGGCCGCGCGCTCCAAAATTACTTTGCGCGCCGCTGCGCCCAGCACGTGCCCGGTGGGGTTATGAGGATTGGTGACGACGACGAGTTTCGTCCCCGGCGCGATCGCGCTGCGGATCTCTTCGACGTACGGCTCCCAGCCCTCCTTCTCGTGCAGCTGGAACGGCCTAACCTGCGCGCCGAAGTTCTGCGTGAGCCCGGCCGTCTGCATGTAGTTCGGCATCATCACGGCGACCTTGTCGCCGGGCTCGATCAGCCGCCAACAGGTGACGAAGTTGGCCTCGGAGCTGCCGGTAGTGACGAGGACCTGATCGGGGGAGGCGCCGGGATAGAGCGCCGCGATGCGCTCGCGCAGCAGGTCGGAGCCGTTGGACTGCGCGTACCCGAGCCGTACCTCGAGCAGCGGCACGGCGGACGCCCCGGCGAGGCCAAGCAGCTCTTGAATCGTCAACGGATGCACGCCGGACTCGGAGAGGTTGAAGCTGACGCGGTTTTCCCAGGTGCTCTGCCAGCGTTCCAGCTCGAAGGGGACGAATTTTGGGCTCATGACTCGTAAAGCTGGCGCAGGTCTTCGGGTTTCTCCAGCCAGTAATCGGGCCGCAGATCCTCGAGGTGCGCGCGATCAAACGGGCCCCACAGTACCGCCGCGGTCTTCACCTTTGCCGCGCGCCCCGATTCCATGTCGTGGCGCGAATCGCCCACGAACACCGTTTCATCGGCCTGCACGCCGAGCTCGTCGACGGCTTTGAGCACCGGCTCGGGGTGGGGCTTGGAATGCGTGACGTCGTCACAGCCGATCACAATGTCGAACACCTCGTCCAGCCCGGAGATGCGCAGGCCTCGCATGGCCCCGTCGTGGAGCTTGCTGGTGACGACGCCGAGCTGTTTGCCGGCGTCCTTCATGCGCCGGATTTCGTCCACGACGCCCTGGTACGGCTTCACGAGCGCGTCGTGGTGCGTGAGGTTGTACGTGCGATAGGTCTGGACCATCCGCTCGATCTCTTCCTTATCCTCGGTGATCTGGCCGAATTGCGCCCAGAGTGGCGTGCCGAGCCCGGCGATCCACATTGCGTCGGGCGGCATGGGCTCGTTGCAGCGATGCAGCTCCATGGTGTGGCGGTAGGAGCGCAGGATCAGCTCGATCGAATCGATGATCGTGCCGTCGAGGTCGAAGAGGAACGTCGAGTTTGCCGGCGCCATCACTGACAAGCTAGCGCGGCGGCGATATGATTGCAGCGTGCCCCGCGAAATGCGGTTTGTGGTGGTAGCGACGGTCATCCTGATCGCCGCCCTGATCGGATTCTTCCTGCTTTCCCGTCAGATTCGGTCCGGTCTCGAGCGACCATATCCCGTCAACATCAGGCTGCAGCTGCGGGCGCTCGCCGCGGGACAGGCCGCGCACTTCAGGGAGCATCGCGCATACTCGCTGGAGATCACACGCGTCTGGATCCCGCCGGCCGACAACACGGCGCAGGGTGTGCAGCTTCGCATCATCGCCGCCGATTCCGACGGATACATTGCCGAGGGTCGAAGCGCCGGTTGGGACGGCCGCTGTCTGCTCGCGGTGGGCACGGCGGCAGGCGACAGTTTGCCGCCCGGCGAGCCCGTCTGCTACTCCGATTGAACCTGAAGCGCGGCAACGAGCTCCACGCCGCTGGGCAACTCGGGAACTTCAGCGTCGGGTAGTTGCTGATGCCACATCAGCAGATCCTGAATCAGCAGCGGCTCGGGACGCGACAGGAGATCGTCGAGCAGCAGCTCCTCGCCTGCCGTCATGCCCGACGCGAGCCTCGACACTAACGCGTCCAGGACGTGCAGCTGCCTGCCGTCGCCGCGGCGCGCCGCGCGCCGTGCCGCCGAGACCACCCACGGAATCAAGCGCCGCGCGAATCGGTCGCGATCGCTTGCGCGCCAGCGTGCGTCCTGGACCGCCGCGAGGCGGGACCGGATCAGGGGTGTTGCAGCATCGATTGCCCGCTGCAACAGTTGCCGATCGAGCAGTGCCGTTCTCGCCACCCGACTCTCGATCAGCAGGCGTGTGGCCGCCGTCGGATTCGTCCGCGCGACCCCGCCCTGGACGACGATCGCTTCGGCATGATTCCCAATGCGGACCACGAGCACGGTCGCGGCCTCCCGGCCAGACACGGCGGAGCAGGCGCCCGGTGCGAGCGTCGACCGCGGAATGGTCGCGAGCTGGTCACACCAATCCAGCTGCCCCGCCGTTCCCGCGACCTGTTGGGCGTGCCTCTTGGCAGCGAGGCGCTCTTCGATCTCGAGCGCGCGCGCGAGATGCGCGGGCGGCAGGAACGTGACGGTGCGGATCGACTCGTGTGCTGAGCCGAGTCGGTCGATGCGGCCGACCCGTTGCGCGAGTCGCGCGGGACTCCATGGGAGATCGTAGTGCACTACTCGCTGGGCGTCCTGCAGGTTGAGCCCTTCGCTGAGCAGATCCGTTGCGATCAAGACGTCGGTTTCCAGCGCCGTGCAGGGGGCCGCAGCACCCTGGGCCTGCGGTGCGAACGCGCGCAGCACGTCCCGGCGCGCGGCATCACCGCTGGCGAAGCGCCCGGCGTGGCCGAACACGGCTGCCACTCGACGGTGACGAACCCGCCGCAGCAGATAGCGCGCCGTCGGCTGCGCATCCGTGAACACGATGGTCTTGCCGGGATGGGAGCTGAGCAGATCCTGGAGCGCTTCGGCTTTGGGATCCGCCGCGGACGCACGGGCGAGCAAGTCACGCAGCCGCGCGACAATCGCCCGGTCGGCACCAACGGGTTCGGCGCCCGCCGCCGGAAGATCCACCAACAACGGAAACAGCACCAGCTGGATGTCAGATTCAGCGGCCCGCGGAAAGCAGCGTTGGAACTCGCGTGTGGAGAGCGCGCGGCCCTCGGCTGCCGCCCGGCCGGCGAGGTCGAGGTAGGCGTCATGCCGGAGCAACGCGGCACGAAAAGCCGGAAGGCTCGAGCTGAGTCGGCGTAGCAGCATGAGGCGCAGCAACGGAGCAGCGCTCCCTCCGGACTGCAACTCCGCGACGCCGGCGGTCAATTGGGCAATCAAGGGATCCGCGGCGGGTCCGGCGCGGACGGTTTGGGTCGTGGTGCGTGGAAAGACCATCGCCACGGAGCCGCCGCTGTAACCGCTCTGCACGCGTTCCCGGGAGCGCGCGACGATCAGGCGCGCCACCGCAGCCTGCGCCAGCGATCCGTCACTCTCCCGGCGCGCGGCCGTTCGCAGCGAAGGAACACCAAGTGCCGCCAGGGCATGATCTCGCAGAAACAAGCGCAACAGGTGCAGGAGATCGCCCACCTGATTGTGAATCGGCGTCGCCGTTATCAGCAGCAATCGACTTCCGACCGCCATGCGCGCCAGCGCGCGATAGCGTTTGGTTTCGGGATTTCTAAAACAATGGGCTTCGTCGACGACAACCAGGCGGGGAAGGGCGGCGGGGGGCGGCGAGAGGCGGCAAACGCCCTTGCTCAACGACTCATGTGTCATGATCGGCACATCATGCCTGCCGAAGCGATCGAGTAACTCACGCCATTGAGGTACGAGTACGGCTGGAACGACGAGCGCGAATGGCTCCTGACGCGCCAAGGCCACCGCAAGCGCAACGTACGATTTTCCCAGACCGACATCGTCTGCGAGCAATGCCCCGCCGTGGCGCGCGATGATCGCGCTCAGTCGCTCCGCTGCGGGAACCTGGTGCGGCGCGAGCCACGCCGGCCACGCGATTGCCGAAACAGGATTGCCGTCGAGCAGCGCCCGCGCCGCGCTCGAGACGACTTCACGCGCCGGCGCTTGCGCTCCAAGTGCGAGCGTGACGGCAAGCGGATCCGGGACCGGGACCAGCTGCTCAGACAGAATCCGCGGCCAGCGCGCGGCGGTCCGCACTGTCGAGCTCCAGGGCTTCGGCGACGAGGTCGTCCGCCGGCTCACAGCAGTGGCCTCGCCGCGTAAGCTCGGTCCAGACTGACGACTGCGGCGGTGGGAGCGGCAATCCGCCCACGACCCGGGCATTGAAGCGGCGAAATCCTCCGCGCGCGGGATCGCTCACCAGCCGCGCTAGTGCCGAGAACCAGCGGCTGTTCAGGAGCGCTGCGAGCGCGGCCGCATCGGCGCCCGTGCGCGTCACGATGCCGTAGACCGTGTTGAGTGGGACGACTTCCGGCGGAGGGACCACTGCGCCGAGGCGCCGCCCGAGGTCGGGCCAAATGACGCGGTGAACGGCGCAGCCGAGCGCGGTGCGAAACAGCTGCCAGGGAGGGCCGCCCTTGTAGTCCGCACGCTGCCGGAGGCGTTGCTCGTGCGTCGCGAGCCGTCGGGCGGTCTCGGTCCGGAGCGCGGCAAGTGGAGCTCCATCTGCACCATGCGTCCATAGCAGATAGCGGCGCGGCCGGCAGCGCCAGGCGCCGACATCACGGCCTCGCACGGCGGGACGAGCATCAGGCTGCTCGACATCGACCAGGAACAGATCATCGGCACCGGTTTTCACGCCGAGCTGCGGCGTCCAACGCTCGCGCACCGTGGCGAATTGCGCACGGAGCCGGCGCAGCACCCGCTGAGCGCCGGCCGTCAGAATCCAGGGCCCGGAGCTCTGCAACTGTCGCTGTGGAATAGCGGCCGCGTTTGGTTTTGGGCCGAGCGTGGTCGCGACGAGCTCGGATCCTCCCGGACCGGCGCGCGCGGCCGTCAGTACCATTGGGTAGACGGCGGCTCCAAAGCTCTGCGCGGTCGCCTCGGGAAGCGGCGCGGCCCGCTCGATGCGAGTCTCGTTCGCCAACCGCTGCCGCAGGGCTTCGGCGTACCCGCTGGTGGCCAGCTTTGCAGGAACGAGCAGCGAGACGGCGCCGCCCGGCCGTGCCAGCTCGAGCGCGCGTTCGGTGAATGCGACAGCGAGATCCGGCAGGTGCGCAAAGCCCTGGGTCGAGCTCGCGTGCCAGCAGGAATAGCGCGAGACCAGCGTTTCGCGCACCCGCGGGGCCAAACGCTCGGCGCGCACCCAGGGGGGGTTGCCGACCACGAGGTCGAATCCCCCGCGCGCGAGCACGTCGCCAAAGTGCGATTCGAATGAAAAGAAGGGCGCTGCATGCTCGAGCCTGAGCTTTCGCAACGCAGCGCGGATGTCGCGCAAACTCTGGCGTAGCCGCCCGAGCCGGTCGCGTTGGTCGGCGGTCAGGCCAGTGCGTCGTCCGAACAAGTCGCGCGCCCTGCCCGCCGCGAGCAGCTCCCGGATCGCGGCTTCGAGCGCGCCGCGGCCTTCTTCGAGCAGGCTACGAGCGACTCTAGCCTCGACACTCATCAGCTCACGCTGGGCGGTTCGCTTCTCCATGCCCGTGAGCCGAAACAGCGAACGTCGCGCGGTGTCGAGCTTCCGCAGATCTCCCAAACCGCCCCTGAGCGTCTTTCGTCCGAGCGATGCCGCGAGCATCAGCGGGTCGAGCAGTGTATCGCCCTGCCGCACGTGTCCGTCGAGATTGGGGAGCGGCGCGATCGCGCGAAGATCGACCGTCTCTTCGTCCGCGACAAGCGCAAGCCAGAGCCGAAGCTCGGTAAGTCGCACAGCGGTGGGCGTCAGATCGACTCCGAACAGCGAGTTGGCGATGACGTCGCGCTTGAGGGCGGGCAACGACTGCTCGCCCGTGGCGCGACGCAACGCCACGATCTCCTCGAGTGCGCCGAGCATGAAAGCACCCGATCCTGCGGCCGGGTCGAGGACGGTGAGGCCTCGCAAATCGGGCAAGGGCGACGGTGCCGCGCCGGTATGCACCCACTTCGCGGCCGCGTCTGGCGAAAGGCCGACTCGGTGTGTGAGTGCCGCCTCCAGACCGGTGCGCACAATCTCGCGGACCAGCGAAGCCGGCGTGTAATAACTGCCGCTGGTGCGGCGCTCGCCGGAGTCCATGACGCCCTCGAACACGCGGCCCAGCATGTCCGGCGCTACGAACTCGCCGGTGTCGTGCTCGCGCACGGAGAAATGAAAGCGCTCGAACAGCTCGTCGAACGTGAGGCGCCAATCTGCGTTGGTCCACGTCGCGGGGCCGTAGCGCCGTTCCAGGGGAGATGGCTCGAACAGCCCACCGTTGAGAAATGGAATCCGGCCTCCCCCCAGCGCCCGCGCCGCGCGGCCACGGCTCGCCGCCGGGCGGTTCAACGCGCCAAAGCAGAGCGCATGCAGGAAGGAGCGGTGGAAATGACGGCGCGATGCAAGTGCGCGATCGAGCAGCCGGACGACGAAGCGCGTGTCGCCATCGAGCCAGCCCTTGGACTGGATGAAATAGAGGAAGAGCACGCGCGTGAGCGCTGTGAGCGTGAGGGTATGCCGGTCGGCGCGAGAGCGGGGGACCGAAAGCCGGTCGGTCAGACGCTCCAGCGTGGCTCGGAAGGCGCGAAAGAACCGTGGCGTGACGCCCTCGCTTGCCAGCACCTCGCCGACTCTCAAGGAAAGGGCGAGGGCTGTCTCGTTCCTGGCCGGCGCGAGCCGCTCGAGCGTTGCGAGCGCGGCGCCGCTGGGATTAGTGAGAGCGACGGTCGCTTGCCGCACCCCGACTGGGCCGGTGGCAAGAACCAGGCGCCTGGGCTGCCCGCCCAGCGCGCATACGAGCCCTCGGTCCGCTGCGGCCGAGAGCCGTCGCGCGGCCGCACGCGCGGCTCCTTCAGGATCTTCAGCCTCGAGCGCGAATACTCGAAATGCCCCGTGCCGTGCAACGAGCGCTGCGCGCCTGACGCCGGCGGCCGAGGCGGCGTTCTCACCCAACCAGGGCACCGGCGGGACCGCCTCGAATCGCAGCTCGTAGTCCAGGGCGCGGAACAGTACGCGCACGTCCTCGAGACTCGTTACTCCCGCCAGAATATCCCGCAGCAACAAAAACCCCCTCGCATTGCGAGGGGGTCAAGGTGCGGCCGCTGCCCAGGGTTTTCGGTACCGAACGAGCGCGCTAGGTGCTCTTTCTCAACCGGATCCCGCCATTGACGGTGCTGAGACTCAACGAGCGGCCACCGTTGCCGATTTTGCCGTTCATCCGGCGCGGGCCGAACTTGCCCGTCACCAGCACTGGATAGTCGGACTCGATCTCGCCGTTAACGGTGCTCGCGTGCACCTCGGTGCTGAGCTGGGACGGCATGATCAGCGTGATCTTGCCGTTCACGGTTGTGAACTCGAGCTCATCGGCCCAATCGGCGCGGCCCATCTCGACGTACACCGATCCGTTCACGGTCGACGCCTCGGCGAGTCCCGTCGTCGTCACGCGCACGCTGCCGTTCACCGT
>DASTDR010000637.1:0-4366 GCA_035710265.1 Gemmatimonadales bacterium
GTCCCGGGTTGAGCATGACGCGCAGAACCCTGACCTTTCCTGTCACGCCGTTGGCCTCGAGTTTCCTGATGACGGACGCGTCGAGGTAGTCTTCCAGCAGGATCCAGCCGAAGCCGCCGAGCGGCGTCAGCACGAGATCGACGTAACCCATCGTGCCGGGCTCCAGGCCGTCATTGCCGATGCCCGCTTCGCCCCACGGCGCCAGCTCGAAGGTCGTGCTGTACACCGCCGCCCATCCGAGCGCTTTCAAGCGGCTCTTCCAATACGCGGCGTCACCCGGATCCCACTCGAGGTCGATGCCGCGAGGATCGTTCTGGACCTGGATGAACCCGCTGATGCCACCCATGAGTGGGTGTCCAAGGTAGTTGACATAAGCCTGGCTGCCATCGTCCCATCCCTGGAGCCCGCGGACCGAGTTCACGTAGTCCCGCCAGAAGGGACCTCCAAGCGCCTCTCTCCTGTTCTGTTGCAAGATGCGGAACGAATGCTGCGCCGCGAGGAACAAGCCGGACTGCACGAGCGTCCCTTGCCAGTCGAACGCACCGGCCTCGGGCACGTTCTCGGTCGGGTTGTCGGCTCGAGGGTGGCCAGGCTCCTGCGATCCATGGTCCGCGCAGAAGCTCGGGCAGGGCTGTGCGAGCGCGCTTGTGGCGGCGAGCAAGACGACAGCAACGGACACGACGACCGCCTCGAGCGTCCTCTTTCTCACGGGCGTCGATCGATTTTACGGCTATGCGGCATCGCGGCGGCACGCCCTTCGGCACCCGTTCGTCACGGGAGTCACTCCGCCTTGATGGCCGCGACGGCGTCGATCCGCGTGGCGCGGCGGGCCGGCACATACGCTGCCGTGAGGGTCGCCAACGCCAGTATGGCAGCGACCGCAGCATACGTTGTCACATCCGTTGAAGGCACTCCGTAGAGCAGCGACTCCACGAGCTTCGACAGCGCGAACGCACACAGCAGACCGATCACCAGGCCTGACGCGCTGATGATGAGTGCGCGTCGCATGACCAGCCTGAGGACATCACTCGGGTCGGCCCCAATCGCCATACGAATTCCGAATTCGGGGGTCCTCTGGGTGACGGTCTGCGCCATCACGCCGAAGATGCCGGTGACCGTGAGCAGCATGGCGAGCGCCGCGAAGCCCGACAAGAGCCACGCACTGACGCGAGTCTGCCACATTGCGTCGCCGAGCAACGAGTGCATCGTCCGGACGCTGGCCACTGGAAGGTTCGGATCGAGGGCGCGAACCTCGCGTCGAATCGCAGCGGACAGCGTCCTCAGATCCGCGCGGCTGCGGACGAACAACAACATCCCCAGATGGTTCGACTGCATGATCGGAATGTAGACGTCAGCAACCGCCTCCGACTCGATGGCCTCGTAGCGTACGTCGGCGACGACGCCGACGACTTCGGCGCCACTCGCGTTGAAGCCGCCTTGTCCGATTCGCACGATCTGCCCGATTGGATCGGCATTGGGCCAGAATTGCCGTGCCGCAGTTTCGTTGATCAGCACCACATTGGGCCGGCCCGCCCGATCGTGATCGTCGAACAAACGGCCGCGGAGCAGCCGAATCCCTAGCGTGGAGAAATACTCGGGCGATGCCCAGTAGCTGCCGACGAGCGGATCGCGTCCGGAGAACGCCGACGTGAGATCGAACAGGATGGATGTCCGACTGCAGCCGCCCGAGGCCGGCGGGCAATTGCCGAAGGCGGCGTACTGCACCCCAGGCACCCCGCGAATTCGTTCGAGCAGCGCCGCGTAGAACGCGCGCGAGGACTCGGCGTCGTACCTGGCGCCAGGCAGCCCAAGCCGAGCGATGACGACTCCGTCGGTGTCGATGCCGATGCTGGTCGACTGCAGGTGCCAAAGGCTTTTCAGCATCAGTCCGGCGCCAGCCAGGAGCACGAGCGCTAATGCGACCTGGGCGGCGACGAGCGCGGATCGAATATCGAACCGTCTCGTCACGCTTCCAGCCATTCCCGCCGTGGCCGCCTTGAGGACGTCAATGGGCTGTTGAAGGGCTCCGTGCAGCGCGGGCAGGAACGCCACGAGCAGCGCGCAGAGCAGAGCAACGGAAGAGGCGAACAACAGCGTCGCACCATCGAGCCCGATCATGGCCGCGCCGATCTGCGTCAGGCCGGCTGCGCCACCCATGGAAGGCCTGCTCCCATCCCTGGCTCGAAAGAACGTGTCGGCATCGGGCAGGAGGACGTGGGAGGTGTTGAGCAGCAGCCACGCGAATCCCAGGCCGAGGGTGATGCCTGCTGCGCTCAAGACCAGGGATTCGACGATGAACTGACGTGCGATGCGAAGCTGGCTGGCTCCCAGGGCGATGCGAATGGCGACCTCGCGGCCGCGTCGCAGCGCCTTGGCCGAGACCAGCGTCGTCAGATTGACACAGGCGATCAGGAGCACGAAGCCAACAGCGCCGAGGAGCATCAGGGTCGTTCGACGGACATCGAGGTCCGCGCGTGATCGGAGCAGTGAGACCGCCTTCGCGCTCCACGGACGACCGTCCTCTTGGGCGTTCTGGTACTCGGCCTCCAGCTGCCGGCCGATGACCGCTGCTGCCGACACCGCCTGCGCCTCCGTCACGTCGTCCCTGCGGCGGGCGACCACCATATAGTTGTGGTTTTGCCGTTGAGTGAGGAACGCGGGTCGGTAGACGGCAAGCGGAACCCAGATCTCGGCCTGCCCGCTGAGACCTCGAAACCGGCGAGGCAGGACGCCGACAACCGCGTGGGGTTTGCCGTCGACAGAAATGCTCCGGCCAATGATCGATGTGTCTCCGCCGAAGCGGCGGCGCCACAACTGCTCTCCAATCATGACCACCGGCGCCGTGCCGGCCACATTGGCTTCCTCGCCTGTGAACACTCGGCCCAGCACCGGAGCAATCCCCAGGATTCCCGGGTAGCGCTCGCTCGCAATTTCGCCTCGCAAGCGCTCAGGTGCGTCGGCGTCGGTGAGGCTCATCGTGCGGTCGCCAAACGCCGCCACGTCCGCGAACACTGTTTGGACGTCCAGCAACGATCTGTACTTCGGATACGACCAGACCGCTTCGCGAAACGACGCGCCGTCGCGGTCGGGCGCAAGCAGATGCACGAGCATCAGGCGGTCCGGATCGGCAAAGGGGAGCGGCTTGAGCAGTACTCCATTGACGACGGCGAACATCGCGGTGTTGGCGCCGAGGCCCAGGGCCAGGATCACGACCGCAGTCAGAGTGAGTCCCGGAGATTGTCTCCACACCCGGATCGCATAGCGGATGTCGAAGGCGAGTGCCGCCAGGATGCCATCCCCGCGGCGTTCAGGCCTTGGGCGTGGACGATTCTGCAGCAGCAACCAGTGACGCGGTGCGCCAATCAACACGCGGAACAGCTCACGCCACAGCCACCGGTGGGCGGCGAATCGGCCCCGCAGTCGATCGATGCGCGCAAATTCCTCGAGGGTGTCGCCGAGCATCCATTCGCGTTCGAGCGGCGGCGTGAACACATTTAGCAGGAAGAGCGCAAGACGTCTCATCGCAATGCTTTCACCCGGTGTTCGATGCCGGCGGTCATCCCGGAGAAGGTTTGGTAGGCAACCTTGAGCGCGCGGGCGCCGAGCGGCAGCAGCTCGAAACACTTCTTTCGACGCCCGCCGCGTTCGGCGGTTGGCTCGCCGACGCGGGAGCGGACGAGCCCCTTCTGCTCCAACCGTTCGAGAGTGGTGTAGACGGCGCTAATCGACACGGCGCGGCCGGTGCGCTCTTCGATCTCGCGGCGGACGGTCGCGCCGTACGCCGTGGGTCCAAGGCGCACCAGGGCAAACAGGACCAACTGCTCGAACTCGCCCAGGGCAATCGGCATACGCGCGAGTTTTGCCACAATGTGGAAGATATGTCAAACACGCTGCGGGGCGGCAGCGGGGAGAGAGCTACGACCGGAGCGTGCGCGTCATCGCCGTCGCGATGACGCAGACGTCGAACGCGGCGGTCAGTCCGTGCGCAGTGCTTCAGTCGGCTGAATCCGGAGGGCTCGTCTCAAGGGTGTCCCGCAGGCGCCGAGGCCTGCCAGCAGAATGACGGCCGCAACGCCGATCATGAGTCCAGGCCCTTTGTCGAAGAGGCCGTCCGACAACCTGAACGGTCCGGCCGACGCCGCGTATCCGATCGCCAGCCCCAGCAGTGTGCCCGAGCCGAGCTGCGTGAACGCGCGCGACAGAACGTCCGCCGTCACGCGGCCCGGGCTCGCGCCGAGCGCCGTGCGTATCCCGATCTCCCGAGTCCGTTGCGAGACGGTGAACGACAGCATCGAGTACACGCCGGCGGTGGACAGCAGCAGTACCGCGACTACCACGAAACCGACGCCGAAGCCGTAAAGGCGCA
>DASTDR010000638.1:0-2216 GCA_035710265.1 Gemmatimonadales bacterium
CGATAAATGCCGATTGGGATATCTGCGGGCGGCACCACGACAGAGCTAGGAGAGGCCGCAGTGACTCCCGGGTCGCTGGCGGTATAGACAGTGTCATTGCCAGCACAGGGCAGCGGCGCGTTAGGGGCGGCGCTTCGCGCCGCGCACGCTGTTGCTAGCCACAAAGCACAAATTGCTGCAAGCCTCTGGCTCAACGCTGCCGCCTAACGAGTATTAGACATACCTGTCTAATATGCATATCACAGTCATCTTCTGCAGCATAACATCGCCTTTCGTGCGGGACTGACTACGTTATGCGACCTGCATAAACTGTTTATTAGAGCGAATCCGCCGGACTCTTCACGCCTAGCCCGCCCCGGTTCAGTACGTGGGTATAGATCATCGTAGTCTCCACGTTGCGGTGGCCAAGGAGCTCCTGCACCGTCCGAATGTCGTACCCCGATTCGAGCAGATGCGTCGCGAATGAATGACGGAGCGTGTGACAGGTCGCCGGCTTCGCAATCCGCGCCGCGCGAACGGCTTCCCGGAACGCGCGCTGCATCGCCGATTCGTGGAGATGATGGCGCCGCTCCTGACCACTCCCCGGATCCACATAGCCCCGCCCCGCCGGAAATACCCACTGCCAGCCCCACTCTCGGCCTGCCTTGGGATACTTGAGACCCAAGGCCCCGGGGAGCTCGACCCAACCGGCTCCCTCCTTGAGATCGCGCTCATGCTGGGTGCGCACCTCGGCGAGGTGACGCAGCAACGGCCCCTTGAGCCGCTCGGGCAGCATCGTCCGGCGGTCGCGATCGCCCTTGCCTCCGCGGACCGTGATCTGGTTCAGGCCAAAGTCGATATCCTTCACCCGGAGGCACAACGCTTCGAGTAATCGCATCCCCGTTCCGTACAGCAGGGCCGCAATCAGCGCCGGCGGTCCTCGGCTCTTGAGACGGCTCAACACCCGGCGCACCTCGTCGCGCGTGAGAACGATCGGCACCCGTACGGGCCGCTTGGCGCGCACCAGCGCGTGCAACCACCCCACCGGCGACTCCAGCACCTCGCGATACAGAAACAACAACGCCGCCAGCGCCTGATTCTGCGTCGACGCGCTCACCTGCTCGTCGACCGCCAAACTCGACAGAAACCGCGACACGTCGGCCGCACCCAGCTCACGCGGATGGCGCATCCCGCAATGCCGGATGAAACGACGAATCCATTGGACGTACACGTCCTCCGTTCGGCGACTGTAATGGCGCAGCCGAATGGCATGGCGAACCTGGGTCAACAGGGGGGGTGAGGGGGCAGTCGCGGTCATCGTCTGATGATAGATAGGAGCCGGCGGTTGCGGGGATCAAAAAAACGCGGCAGCCGCTTTTTGCCGAACTGTGCCAGCGTCAGAAACGCAGCAACCGCGACGCCACTATCCGCGCTTCTACGCGCACTTCAGATTGGCTGGCAGCGATTCACCCTGAACCCTCGCGCCCGGACTCGCATGCACCGACACATCGTCGCCCTCGCGCTCCTCGTCTCGGTCCCCGCCGCTGGCTACGCACAGCAGTCACGGGTGCTCGTCTTCTCCAAGACGGCTGGATACCGCCATAGTTCCATCGCCAACGGCCTCGCCGCCATCAGGCAACTCGGCGCGCAGCACGGCTTCGCGGTCGACGCAACCGAAGACGCCACCGCGTTCACCCAGAAGAACCTGCGCCGCTACGCCGCCGTCGTCTTCCTGAACACCACCGGCGACGTGCTCGACGCGGCCCAGCAGGACGACTTCGAGCGCTACATCCAGGCGGGCGGCGGCTACGCCGGTATCCACTCGGCCACCGACACGGAGTACGACTGGCCCTGGTACGGCCGGCTCGCGGGCGCGTACTTCACGAGCCACCCCAACAACCCGAACGTGCGCAAAGGCACCTACCGCACCCTCGACTCGACCCACGTCTCCACCACAGGCTTCCCCGCGAGCTTCGAGCGCGAAGACGAGTTCTACAACTTCAAGTCGATCGATCCGACCATCCACGTGCTCGTCGAGATCGATGAAACGAGCTACGAGGGCGGCACCAACGGCGCCCACCATCCGATGAGTTGGTACCACGATTTCGACGGCGGCCGCGCGTGGTACACGAACATGGGGCACACGGAAGCCACGTACACCGAGCCGCTCTTCCTGCAGCACCTGCTCGGCGGGTTGAAATACGCGATCGGTACCGGAAAAATCGACTTCGGTCGCG
>DASTDR010000639.1:0-14708 GCA_035710265.1 Gemmatimonadales bacterium
CTCGGGTCTCACGCCCGGAGCGCGGCGCTTCACGGCGCTGTGGCCCGAGGCCCGGCTGAGCCTGGACGTCGATCAGCCGCGGCCGGCTGCGCTGACATTACGCACGCGAGCCGGCGCGCTGGGTACCCGTGGCATGGATGCGGACTCGCTCGCGCGTGGCACGCTGCAGACCGACTGGCGGAGCGATCTCCGGCTCGACGCAGTCCGCGCGCTGCGTGCCGACGGGAGCGGCGTCACGGGCGAGCTGATCACGCTTGCCGGAGCGGAGCCACTCGATCCCGCATGGCGTGGCTGGTGGCGTGACACCGTCCACGTCGCGGGCCGGTACTCCTGGTACACGACCGGAGCCGGCGATACCCTCACGTCACCGGTCACGGATCTTCGCGGCCGCAGCGACGTATGGCTTCAGTTCTGGACCCGCCATCATGGGTCGGCGTTCACCCCGGAGCAGCGGGGCATCGTGCAATTCTCGACCGACTCGGGCCGCAGCTGGAGCGATGTCGCCGTGCTCGTCGGCGAGGGCACGAATTGGTATCCCGTGCGCGTTGATCTGCCGGGAGCCAGCAACCAACCCGGAGCACAGGTGCGCTTCGTCTCGCGAAGCCTGACGTGGTGGGTGGATGCCGCTGGGTTCGCGAGCGACGCGACGCCGGCGTTCATGCAGACGCAGGCCGCCGCTCCGTTCGAGTTGTCCGAGAATCCGGTGCGCAGCAACCAGGTCGTGATCTCATGGCCTGCGCCTGCGCCGTCCGCCGACGCGCGGATCGAGATCTACACATTCACCGGGGAGCGCATCTTCACGACGACCGTGGCTGCGCCAAGCACCGAGTATGTTTGGGACCTCACGCTCGGGACACGGCGCGTGGTGAATGGAGCGTACATCGTGGTGGTAGACGTCGGCGGGCAGGCACAGCGGCGGCGGTTGTTCATCGATCGGCCGGCTCCGTGAGCGCGGTGGGTGTGGGCGTGGATTTGGTGGAAGTCGCGCGTGCCAGGGCGATGCTGGCGGACAAAGGCGCGCATGTGTTCGACCGGCTGCTCACCACGTCTGAAGCCGAGTATTGCCGATCGCGGCCCGATCCCGCCGAGCACGTCGCGGTCCGGTTGGCGGCGAAGGAAGCGGTCTACAAGGCACTCCAGGGGAGCGATGCGGCTCGGGGAATCGGGTGGCGTGACATCGAGGTCATTCGCGCGTCGGACGGACGCCCCGATGTCATGCTGACGGGTCTCGCAGCGACGCGCGCGAGGGAGTTGAAGGTTCGGAAGGTGCTCTTGTCGCTGTCGCATACGCACCAGGCCGCCGTTGCAATTGCAGTCCTGTCAACAGATTGAATTCCCGATAACATCACTCTAGTATTGCTCCCGTGCGGTTGGTGACTCCACTTCTCGTATTCACCGCCTGCCTTGCAGCGCCACTCGCAGGGCAGGCGACTGATTCTTTGGCCTCGGCGCGCCGCGTCATCGCCGCTGCCTCGCTCGCCGCCAAGGAATACGCGCTCGGCGTGGTCCCGGCCGGCGGGCAGATCGTGCAGCCCGAAGAGGTGGACGAGGCCAAGCTGTTCATTGAACAGGCGCGGTTCGACGTTTCCTCCCTCCCGGTCGATGTGCGGGTAACCGCCGGCCATTCCCTGACGCGCCTGGGCGGAATGTTGGACCGGTTGGTCCCCCCGGATTCCGTCAGCGTCGTCGTCGAAGCGCTCGTGGCCCGGATTACCGAGGCCGCGGGCGGTCCTAAACTCATTGAGCAACAGCCGGCGCGTGCTCCATCGCTCGAACGTGGCGCGGTCGTGTTCCGCGAGCGTTGCGCCGAGTGCCACGGGGAGAGCGGGCGCGGCAACGGGCCAAAGGCACGCCAGCTCGAGGGACCGCCGCCCGCGAATCTCGCCGATCCCAAGACGATGGGCGGCACGACGCTGATCGAGATTTTCCGGCGCATCGCGATCGGCGTCCCCGGGACGGCGATGCCCGAGTTCGCCGACGACATTTCGGTAGAGGATCGCTGGGCGGTCGCCGCCTACGTGAGCGCGCTGCAGTATGGCGGCTCGGCGACGGCGGCGACGTTCGCGGCGGTACGCCGCCAGATCGATTCCGCGCTCACGCAACGGTCCGACAAGATTGCGTTCGACGCCTACCTCACGTTCGAGCAGGTCGAGACGGAAGTGCGCGCGAAGAACGTCGGGATCGCGAGCGATCTCGAGACGACGTTCGGCTGGCTTCGGACACGCGTGGTGAAGGCCGACGACGCGGAGCGGCGCGCGATCCGCGACCGGCTTCTCGCTGGTCTGGAGCGCGCTGAGCGGGTGGTTGTCGATCACCCGTCGTCGATGAGCCTGTTCGTCGCGTCCTTCTTCCTGATGCTGCGCGAGGGCTTCGAAGCGATTCTGATCGTCGCCGCGCTGATGACGTTCCTGGCCAAGGCGGGTGCCTCCGAGCGGCGCCGCGACGTCGCGCGCGGGGCCTGGCTCGCGGTCGGGGCGAGCGTGCTCACCTGGATCGTGATCGAGCTGCTGTTTCAGATCTCGCCGAGCCAGCGTGAGGCAATCGAGGGGTTCACGATGGTGTTCGCGGCGGCCGTGTTGTTCTACGTCAGCTACTGGCTGCTTTCCAAGATCGAAGCCGCGAAGTGGACCGCGTTCGTACGCGGCAAGATGCAGAGTGCACTGTCTTCCGGGTCCGGCATGGCGCTGACCGCCGTGGCGTTCCTTGCCGTGTACCGTGAAGGATTCGAGACGATTCTCTTCTATAAGGCGTTGTTCCTGTCGGCGTCCTCGAGCACGGTCCCCGTGGTTGGAGGGATTGCCGCCGGCGCAGTGGGGCTGGTCGTCGTGTACTTCCTGATCAATCAGCTCGGACTTCGCGTCGCCATGAAGCCGTTTTTCGCGGTCACGGGTGTGATGTTGTACTACATGGCGTTCGTTTTTGCGGGGAAGGGCATCGCTGAGCTGCAGGAGGCCGGCATCGTGCCGCTCACGGTCATCGACGCGGCGCTGCGCGTGCCCATGCTCGGGATCTACCCGACCGTCGAGTCACTCGCGGTGCAGGGGCTGCTCGTGCTGCTGGCGCTGGTCGCGGTGGCCTGGGCGCTGTGGCCGCGCGGGTCAACGACTCCCGCGGACAGCGGCCTGCTTCGGTCGTAGCGACTCGGGGAGCGTCGCCGTGTTGCCAGGCGCGCGCCATTTCATCAGCAGCAATCCTCCCACAACCATCAGGAGCACACTCGTCGCCTGTGCCAGCGTGAACGGCCCCAGCAGGCGGTCGTCCTTGGCGCGCACCAGCTCCACCAGAAATCGCTCGGCTCCCGCAAACACGAGATACCAGGCGAACAACCAACCCACGGCGTGACTGTGGCGGCGCTGGCGCCAGAGCCACCAGCATACGAGCATCATGAAGACCGTCTCGTAGATCTGCGTGGGATGCACCGCCACGACCTGCATGGGATCGGTGCCCGGCGGGAAATCCACGCCCATCGCCTGGAGGTTCATGACGGTGGACGGCGGCAGTCCCGACGGGAATTTCATTGCCCAGGGCAGGCTGGACGGGATGCCATAATCGTCGTTGACGAGAAAGCAGCCGACCCGGCCGAGCGCGTAGCCGAGCGCGAGTGGTGCCGCGCAGATCTCCGCGGTAAAGCGTCCCGGGACCCGGCGGCGCCAGCCGTTCAGCAGGATGGCCGCGACCGCGCCAAGGAAGCCACCGTACCACACGAACCCGCCACGCCGCAGCAGCGCGTCCATGTCCTTGGTCAGGAAGACGTACCAGAGCTTGGCGCCGAGCAGGCCCCCGATCACGCCGGCGATGATGATGTCCGCGGCGTAGTCCTCGTCGAGCCCGCGGTCGCGCAGGTCGAGCTGAATCGCCCAGCCCGCCATCAGAAAAGCGACCATCATCATCAAGCCGTAGCCGGTGAGCTCGAGAGGACCGAGGTGCAGGACGAACGGGTAGACGGTCATAAAGTGGGGAGTGGGGAGTGGGGAGTGGTCGCTTCGAGACCGGGCAAAGGCAAATCGGCGCGGGCATCCAACGTCCAGTCGCTGCGCTCGCCCAGGCGCAGCCGGTGCCAGCCGGCCCGCGCGATCATGGCCGCGTTGTCGGCATTGAGGCGCGGGCTTGCGACTGCCACGCGAGCCCGGCCGCCCAGACGCTGAGCCGCCAAGCCGCTGAGTGCTTTGCTACACGCCACACCTCCACCGAGCACCGCCGTCGTATAGCCGGTGGCGAGGACCGCGCGTTCGAGCTTGGTCACCAGGACCTCGATCACGGCGTCCTGGAATCCACGCGCCAATGACGCGCGATCGCGGTCGAGATCGTGCGACGCCCGCACCGCGTGCAACACGGCGGTCTTGAGTCCCGAAAATGAGAACTCGAAGCCCTCGCCGATCATCGGACGCGGGAACGTGAAGCGTGTGGGATCACCCTCGCGCGCCAGGCGCTCGACCGCCGGTCCCCCGGGATAGCCCAAGCCGAGCAGCGTCGCGACCTTGTCGAACGCTTCACCCGCCGCATCATCCCGGGTTTGCCCGAGCAGGCGATAGTGCCCCCACGCCGGGACGTCGAGCAGCAGCGTGTGGCCGCCCGAAACGAGCAGGGCGACGAACGGCGGAGCCAGCTGCCGGTCCTCGATCGCCGGTGCGAACAAGTGGCCTTCCATGTGATGCACGCCGATGAGCGCCCGATTACCCGCGTACGCGAATGATTTCGCATAGACGACGCCGACGAGCAGCGCGCCGGCGAGGCCGGGCCCGGCCGTGACCGCGACCGCGTCGATTGCCGATGGCGCGAGTCCCGCTTCGGCGAGCGCGCTGTCCACCACGCGCGGCAGCGCGGTCAGGTGCGCGCGGCTGGCGAGCTCCGGGACGACGCCGCCGAACACTTTGTGAATGTCCTGGGACAGGATGACGAGACTCGCCAGCTCTCCATTCACGAGGACGGCAGCCGAGGTCTCGTCGCAGGACGTCTCGATGCCGAGGACGGCGTCAGCCACGGCGGGCGGGTGGCGGCGCCGCGCCGCGGCGGCGCAGCGTCACCGAGTCGGGAATCGCGCGGGCGCTCACGCCGCGTGGCGCGATGACCCGGATGCGCGCCACGCCCCCGGTCGAGCCGGTGATTTGCGCCACGACCCGCAACGAATCGCGCGTCAGATTCTGCACGCGCTCCTCGGGACCGCGCACGGAGACCGAGACCCGCGCCGGCGTCACGATGTAGCTGGTGATCGCCCCGGCTCCCGACTCGACCAGAATGCCCGCGAACGAGCGCTCCGCGATCACGCCCATCGTGCCGGACACGGTCACCTGCCTGGGCACCAGGCGCACGATGCCGAGCGGCGTTGTATCGATCGGGACGGTTCGGGAGAACTCTCCCGACACGCTGGTGATCTCGGTCTGCACCGTCGTCACTGAATCGATCGCGTCGAGCGCTTTTTCCGGCCCGACGAGGCGCGCCATCGTGGGCGTCATCAGCAGGCCGCCCTGCAGGATCTGCGTCGAGTCGTGTGTCACGGTCACGAGCGAGACGATGCGCACGGCTTTTTGCGCCACGCTGTCGAGCGCGAGCGTGATCTCGCTGGGCCGCACTTCCATCACGCGCACGTCCGCGCCCTTGGGCAGCGCCAGCTCCACCTCGGTGGGGTCGAGGTGAATGAGATAGGTCGACGACGTGAGCGTATCCGGGACGCGGCGCGTGATGTCGCCCGCGAGCGAGCGGAGCTTCAGGATCTGGCTGCCCTTGCCCGAAATCTGGACGCGCACCTTGGGCGGCTTCTGCACGAGCGCGCGCCCCGGCGGGAGCTGGACGTTGAGCGCCACATCGAAGCTCGTGGTGACGGGTTGCTGCAGCTGCACCGCCACGTACAGCATCAGCGCGAGAAACAGCGCCGCGCCCTTGATCGGCCAGTTGCGGGTGAGGAACTGGAACAGGCTAGCGCGCGCCATCGAGCAGGGTGCGGATCAGGGCGACGTTGACCGGCGCTTCCCAGTCCGCGGCGCCGATCACGCGCTTCACGATCACGCCGTTGCGATCGACCACAAAGGTCTCGGGCACGCCGTAAATGTCGTACGCCCGCCTGATCTCGCCACTGGGATCGTGGAGAATATCGAACGTGAGCCCCAGGCCGTCCGCAAACGCGAGGACCTGCCCCGGGGTGGTCTGTTCCTTGTCCGGATAGAAGGCATCGCCGTCGACGCTGACGGCTGCGATCCTGAAATCGGTGCCGGCGAGCTGCTTGTGCAGCCGTTCCATGGACGGCATCTCCGCGCGGCAGGGCGGGCACCAGGTCGCCCAAATGTTGACCAGCACGACCTTGCCGCGGTAATCGTCGAGTGTGGCCGGCTTGTTGGTGCGCAGATCGGTGGCCACGAACGCCGGCGCCTTCGAGCCCACTTCCAGGATGTTGAGCTGGGGGCGGAGCTTGGCCCCGAGCACGACGGCGAAGACGGCGGTCGTCACGATCCCGGCGATCAGCGTCCATTGTTGCCGATTCGTCATACCGTCACCATACAACGCCGCCGCAGTTCCTGCACCTCGCGGCCGGGATCGGCGCCGGCAAAGATCGCGTTGCCAGCCACAAACGTGTCCGCGCCGGCCTGATACGCCGCGGCGATCGTCTGCTTCGTGATGCCTCCGTCGACTTCGAGGAAGAACCGTGCGCGGTGCGTGGTGCGGAGGGCGTGGGCTCGTTGAATCTTGCTCGTCGATTCCGGAAGATAGCTCTGACCGCCGAATCCTGGATTGACGCTCATGATCAAGAGCAGGTCGAGATCCCGCACGACTTCTTCCGCGTAGGAGAGCGGCGTGCCCGGATTGATCGCCAAGCCCGCCATCATGCCGGCCTTCTTCACGGCGTCGAGCTGGCGCTGCACGTGAATCGTGGCTTCGGGATGGAACGTGAACACCGACGCGCCCGCGGCCGCGAACGACTCGATGTAGTTCTCGGGCTCGACGACCATCAAATGCACGTCGATCGGTTTGTCGGTCAGCTTGCGCAGCGTCTCGATCATGTTGGCGCCGAACGTGAGGTTCGGCACGAAGCGGCCATCCATGACGTCGACGTGCAGCCAATCGGCGCCCGCGTCGAGCACCGCGGCCACCTGATCGGCGAGCCGCGCCAGATCGGCCGACAGGACGCTGGGGGCGATCCGCACGCCGTCGTTCATTGCGGGCTCCGCGCGACGACGATGTCCACGACCGTCCCCGAGGCGGCCAGCGTTCCCGAGGCGGGGCGTTGCTCGATGACAATTCCGGGCGACGCTTCGTTCGTGCGCCGGCGCGTCACGGTACCGAGCTGCAGTCCTTCCATTTCGAGTCTGGTGCGCGCGTCGGCGGACGACATGCCGAGCAGGTCCGGAATCGGAATGGTCGGCGCGCCGCGGCTGACGACGAGGGTGAGTCCCGCGCCGGGGGACAGCGCCGTGCCGGCGGGCGGTCGCGTCATCATCGTGAGGCCTCGCAGCGAGTCGGCCTGGACCGATTCCACGTGACTGACCGCCAGTCCCGCGGCGGCGACGAGCGATTGCGCGAGCGCCACATCGAGCTTGGTGACATCCGGCACGGGAATTCTGGGTGGGCCGGAGCTCGATACCAGGGTCACCTTCGTTCCTTCCGGAGCGATCAGACCGGGCGGTGGATCCTGCCAGATCACGATGCCCTGCGTGGCGCTCGGATGCGGCTCGGCACCGCCGTCGGTCACCTGCAGTTTCGATTTCTGAATTTCCGCCTGCGCTTCGACGATCGAGAGCCCGAGGACGCGCGGCACCGCCTGGTGTCCGGGGAGAAACGGAGCGGGGAAGAGGAAGCAGTACGCCGTCAGATAGCCGGCCAGCACCGTAACGCCGGCGACGCCGAGCCACTTCCAGAAGCGGCGGTCGATCTTGAATCCCTCGAAGGCCTCGAAGTGCCGGCGCACGCGCATCAGGACGCCCGGACCAAACGCGCCGCATAGGCGCCGTCGATGCCGTCGCGTTGGGGCAGCGACTGAAAGTCGCCGGCAACGGTGAGCAGCTCCGCGGGAACGGATTCTGAACGCGGTGCGCGCGCGAATTCGGGATGCTGATTCAAGAATTCTTCCACAACCTGTTCATTCTCCTCCGGCTCGAGCGAGCACGTCGCATAGATCAGGAGTCCGCCATGGCGTACGAGCGGCGCGGCCGCCTCGAGCAGTCGTCGCTGGCGCTGGGCCGAGCGCGTGAACACGGCGGGATGCAATCGCCAGCGCGCGTCGGGATGGCGTCGCATCGTGCCGGTCGCGCTACAGGGCGCGTCGACGAGCACCGCATCGACGCGTCCGGGCCCAATCGGCGCCGCCTCAAGATTGGCAGCCAGGGGATGAATTGCTACTCCCGCACGGCGGGTCGTGTCGGCGAGGCGACCGATGCGCTCGTGGCGGGCGTCACCAGCCAACACCCGGGCTCCGGCGGCCTCGAGCGCCACCGCTTTGCCCCCGGGGGCGGCACATGCGTCGTAGACCAGCGTTCCGGCTGGAACGCTCGCGAACCGAACGACCAGTGCGTGGGCCGGGTCCTGCACTATGAAAGCGCCCTCCGCAAATCCCGGGATGCGGGAAACGGGAAGCGGGAAGCGTAGTACGAGGCCCGCCTCGAACGGAGCCCGTTCCGTCGCCATCCCGGCTTCGCTCAATGCGGCTTCCAACCGCTCGAGATTCCACCGAGCTGGCTGCAACACGAGCGTGGGGCGCGTGTCGTTCCACTCGGCAAGACGTTGGGTTTCTTGCTCGCCGAACTGCGCAATCCATCGTTTGATCAGCCAGTCTGGATGCGTCGCATCCGCTTCCCGCTTCCCGCTTCCCGTTTCCCGTTGAAGTTTCCGCAGCGCATGGTTGACGTACCCCGTACTTCCTTCGCCAACCGTGCGTCGGGCCAGCTCAACCGACGTCGACACCGCGGCGTGCGCGGGCACTCGCGTCAGATGTCGCAGCTGGTACGCTCCCAGGCGCAGCACATCGTGCAGTCGGGGATCGGCCCGATCGAGGTCCAGCGCATGGTCCAGCTCACGCTGCTGGCGGAGCACGCCGGCTGACAGCTCATAGGCGAGTCGGCGATCTCGCTCGGCAAGTCCGCTGAGGTGGCGATCGCGGGCAGCGTCCAGAGGTGTACCGGCGCGGACTGCGCGGAGAATCTCGAGAGCCGCACGGCGGGCGGCGGTAGCTGCCTTAATCCAGCATCCCCTTGGTTGGGGATGACGGCACGGCGATTTCACGGCGCGGCATCCGGCCGGCGAGGTAGGCCATTCGTCCGGCGGTCGTGGCGAGGCGCATCGCGTGCGCCATCGACACCGGATCCTGCGCGGCCGCAATCGCCGTATTCATCAGAATCCCATCGACACCTTGCTCCATCGTGACGCACGCATCGGAGGCCGTGCCGACCCCGGCGTCCACGATCACCGGAACGCGCAGCCGCCGCTTGATCGTTCGGATACTGAGCGGGTTCAGCAGGCCAAGCCCGCTCCCGATCGGCGAGGCGAGCGGCATCACCGCCGCGCAACCCGCGTCTTCAAGGCGCAGTGCGGTCACCAGGTCTTCATTCGTATATGCGAGGACCTTGAAGCCCTCCTGCACGAGTACTTTCGCCGCTTCGAGCAGCCCGGCCACATCCGGCAGCAGCGTCTCTTCGTCGCCGATCACCTCGAGCTTGACGAAGTCGTTGAACCCCGCCTCGCGCGCGAGCCGCGCGTAGCGGATGGCGTCGGCGGCGGTGTAGCAGCCGGCTGTGTTGGCCAGCAGGAAGAAGTGCTTGGGATCGAGATAATGAAGGACGCTCGCTTCCTTCGTCCGATCGAGATTCACGCGCCGCACGGCCACGGTCACGACCTCGGCACCGGACGCCTCGATCGCGCGTGTCATCGTATCCATATCGGGATACTTGCCGGTCCCGACCATCAGCCGCGACTGGAACGTGCGGCCGCCGATCGTCAGCGGTTCATCGCGTAGCGTCTCGACTGCGGTTGTCATCCACCCCCCACAAAGTGCACCAGCTCGATCGCATCGCCCTCGGCTACCGTCACGTCGTTCAGTCCGGCACGCCGCACGATCCGCCGATTATGCTCCACGACTACGGCGCGCGGATCGAGCTCTAGCTCCTTCAATAACTCGAGCAGCGTCACGCCCGCCGAGATCTGTTTGCGCTCTCCGTTGATCACAATATCCATTCCCGCATCCTCCGAGCTGCCGCGGCGGGATCGACGTCATCCCACAACGCCCGAATCGCCGCTACTCCATACGCCCCAGCCTGCTTCACTGCTTGAACGCGATCGGCCGTGATTCCGCCAATGGCGATCACCGGCAAGGTCCCGGCGGCCGCGACAATCGCGTTCAGCGTCTCCAGGCCCAGGGGCGCGTGCCCTGGATGGGACGCCGTCTGGAACACCGGCCCTACCACAAGATAGTCGGGGCCCGATAGGCTTGCGGTCTCCGCTTCCGCCAGGTCGTGCACGGACCGACCGATCCACCACACCGGATTGAGCTCACGCGCGGCCTCGACGGGCAAGCTGGCGCGTCCGAGGTGAACGCCCGCGGATGGAACGGCGAGCGCGATGTCGAGGCGGTCGTTCACGAACAGACGGGCGGGCGAGCGGACGGCCAGCCGGCCGGCGAGCTCGTAGTGCTCCCGGCCGGTGAGTGCGCGCCCACGGGCGTGAAACGCGAGGTCTGCTCCGCCGCCCCTCGCGAGCTCTGCCGCCACATCATCCAGGTCCGCGCGGCGGGCAATTCGTTCATCGGTGATCGCATGCAGCCGCGGCAGCGACGGTTTCACGTGAATCTGGCTCCGGCTTTGAGTCGCGCGCCGTGGAGCCATTCGTCGGACCGCATTCGGGCCTTGCCTGCCGGCTGCACCTCGAAGATCTCGACCGTGCCGCCTGCCGTGTCTTGGAACGGACCGGTGGCGATCACGATCGATGCGTCGGCGGAGAGGACCTCGCCCGGAGCGCCGGTCCCGGGGAACGGCGGCTCGTTCACTTTGGGGTTGAACAGCTTGATCTCGGCGCCGCTCAGCTCGGTCCAGGCGCCGGGCCGAGGGTCGAGCCCGCGAATCAGACAACCGATCGAGCGCGCATCCTTCGTCCAATCGATGCGCGCGATTTCGCGCGTGAGCTTGGGCGCGAAGGTCGCGCGCTCCTCGTTCTGCGGCACGGGCTGCGGCGGCGGGTCGCTTTGAGCTATCATCGCGAGCGTTTCGATGAGCGCCTGCGCGCCCATCTCCGCGAGGTGGGCCGCCAGCTCGCCGGCTGTGACGTCGGGCCCGATGCGATGCGGGATTTGATGCAGGATCGGGCCGGAATCCATCCCCGCGTCGAGCTGCATGATCGTGACGCCGGTCGTCTCGTGACCGCGAATGATCGCCCACTCGATCGGGGCCGCGCCCCGCAACCCGGGCAGGAGCGAGGGGTGCACGTTCAGCATGCCACGCGGCGGCAACTCGAGCAGCTCGGGCTTGAGGATGTGCCCGTACGCGACGACGACCCCGATGTCGGGCTTGGTCTCGCGCAGCTTGAGCAGGAACGCCCCGTCGGTCGGTTTGTCGGGCTGGAGGATGGTCAGCTCCTCGGCCTGCGCTGCGGCCTTCACCGGCGGAGGCATCAGCTTCGAGCGCGAGCGCCCCTGCGCCGCGTCCGGCTGGGTCACGACGGCGACGACGTCGAATCCTTCTCCGACGAGCGCACGCAGCGACGGCACCGCGAATTCCGGCGTTCCAAAGAAGACGACGCGCACTACAGCTCTCCCGCCGGCTCCGGCGTAACCTCCTTCAGATATCCGGTTTGCCCTTTGCGCGACTTCTTCCATTTGGACAGCAGCAGATTGCGTTTCACGGCGCTCAGGTGATCGAGAAAAAGAATGCCGTCGAGATGGTCGATCTCGTGCTGGATCGCGCGCGCCTTGTAGCCCTGCGCCTCGACGCGGAATTTGCGCCCGTCACGGTCGAGCGCCTCCACCACGACGCGGGCGGCCCGGTCCACGTCGCCGAAGATCTCGGGGATCGAGAGGCACCCTTCTTCCGCCGTTTCCTCCTCGTCGCTGCGCTCGAGAATCAGCGGATTGATCAGGACGAGCGGCGGCGGGTCTTCCTCGCCCACGTCGACGACCGCGACGCGGCGGGCGACGCCGATCTGGTTCGACGCGAGGCCCACCCCTTTGGCGGCGCGCATGGTCTCGAACAGGTCGTCCACGAGCTGGCGCACCTCGGCGTCCACGCTGCGCACGGGCGCGGCCTGCTGCCGCAGCACCGGCGAGCCAAGCACGTGCAGCGTGCGAACCGTCACGCCGGCTTGGCCTCGACCGCGGTGGTGCGGTTGGTGATGCTCGCGACCGCGCTGCGCGTAATCACGAACTTGGCCTCGCCGCTGCGGATCGTGACCTCATCGTCCTTGATGTGGACCACTTCGCCGATGATGCCGCTCGAGGTCAGGATCCGGTCGCCACGTTGGAGCGAGGCGAGCAGCAGCTTGTGCTGCTGCTGCTGCCGGCGCTGCGGTCGGATCAGAAGGAAGTAGAAGATGGCGATGAACAGCGCGATCTGGATGATGAATGCGCTGAGGCCCGGGCCGCCCTGGCCGGAAGGTGTGAACAGCAAGAGAAACATCGGTACAGTGCTCATGCTACTCCCGTGTGTGGGTAACGGCGGCGCGCGCGCGCCAGTCATCGGCCCAGCTTGCAAATGCATCGCCGCCTCGCTGAATGACCGCGCGCATCTCGGCGGCGAGGCGGATCAGATACCGGACATTGTGCAGCGACAGCAGCCGCAACCCGAGCAGCTCACCGGCAACGAACAGGTGCCGCAGGTACGCGCGCGAGTAGGTCGTGCACGTCTCGCAATCACAGCTCGGATCCAGCGGCCGTTCGTCGGTCCGGAACGCGGCGTTGCGGATGTTGAGCGTCCCGTCGGGCGTGAACGCCGACCCGTTGCGGCCGCCCCGCGTCGGCGCGACGCAGTCGAACAGATCCACGCCGCGCTGCACCGCTTCGACGAGATCCGCCGGAAAACCGACGCCCATAAGATAACGGGGCAGCGTCTCCGGCAGCCGCGATTCGAGGACGTCCAATGTGGCGTACATCTTGTCTTTCGGCTCGCCGACCGAGAGCCCGCCGATCGCGACGCCGGTCCACGGGCCTAATGCCATGATGCGATCGAGGCATTCCGTGCGGAGCGCGGGCAGGGTGCCGCCCTGGATGATCGGCCACAGCGTCTGGCGGCCGGACAGCCTGCCCTGAGCGGAGCGAAGGGGCCGGCCGGCCGGACCGCCGGCAAGCTCGTCATGTTTTCGCTTCGCGCGCTCGAGCCAGCGGAGGGTTCGTTCGAGCGCGTCCCGCGCAGTCGGCTCGTCGGCCCCACCCGGGATTACGTGATCGAACGCCATCGCGATGTCGGCGCCGAGCTGCCACTGGATCTCGATCGCGCGCTCGGGCGTGAGCTTGCGGCGCCCGCCGTCGATGTGACTCTGAAACTCGACGCCGTCGTCGTCGACTTTGCGGAACCCCTCGAGTGAGAAGACCTGGAACCCGCCCGAATCGGTCAGCAGCGGCCGTTCCCACGCCATGAACTTGTGGAGTCCGCCGAGCTGCTCGATGACGTCCTCGCCGGGACGGACGTGCAGGTGGTAGGTGTTGGCGAGCACGATCTGCGCGCCAACCGCTTTGAGGTCGGCGGGCGAGAGCGTGCGCACCGTCGCCTGCGTGCCGACGGGCATGAACACCGGGGTCTCGACGGTGCCGTGCGGCAATTTGAGCGAGCCCGCCCGCGCCGCGCCGGAGGTCGCGTCGATCCGGAAATCGAACATCAGCCTTGAAACAGCGTGATCATCACGGGCATAATGCTAGTCATGCTGTGCACCCGTTGTCAGCAGCGCGAAGCGCGCGCCTGGCCCGTCGAAAAACGCGCCAGGTTCGAGAAGAACCTCGGCATTCCCTGGCCCTTCACTGAGGAACTGTGCAAGGAGTGCCTTGAGGAACGGCTCAAAGAATGGCTCAAAGACCACGAGCGTTGGCCCGAATTCAATGGTTTGCTCCGCGCAATCCGGGAGAAGAATCGGAAGGAAATGGAGCGCTTGGTGCAGAACCTCCGCTCAGGCGCGCTCAAGGTGCTGGACGTCGCGGACGCGATCGCGGGCAAGCTCTAGTCAGACGATCAGCATCGCATCGCCATAACTGAAGAACCGATACTCCTGCCTCACCGCCTCTCGATACGCATCCATCACGCGCTCGTAACCGCCAAATGCACACACCAGCATCAGCAACGTCGAACGCGGCAGGTGGAAGTTCGTGATGAGGTGATTCACCACTTTGAATTCGTACGGTGGGCGAATGAAAAGACTCGTCTCGCCTGCTCCCGCTCGAACCTTTCCATTGTGATCGACCGCTGATTCCAGCGCGCGCACAACCGTCGTGCCAACCGCCCACACACCGCTCGCCGCATTGGCGGCGTTCGCGGCAGCGTCCGAGATCTCGTAGACCTCGGGATGCATGACGTGCCGCTCAATCGCTTCGGTCTCGACCGGTTTGAACGTGCCGGGGCCGACATGCAGGTCGATCTCGGCGACCGCGGTGCCTTGCCCGCGAATGCGAGTTAGCAGCTCGGTCGTGAAATGCAGCCCGGCAGTCGGCGCGGCGACGCTGCCGTCGTGTGTGGCGAAGACCGTTTGGTACCGTTCGCGGTCGCTCGAATCCGGTGCGCGGCGGATGTACGGCGGCAACGGGACTTCGCCATACT
>DASTDR010000640.1:0-10012 GCA_035710265.1 Gemmatimonadales bacterium
GGTCCTTTTCCGGGTGGATCCGCATGGGTGAGGCGACACAAAGCAATCTGCCGGCCTTCAATTTCAAGCAAGCGATAACGCATATGGTGCAGCGCAACGGCTCCGACCTGCTGTTGAAGGTGGGCCGGCCGGCGACCATTCGCGTCAACGGCGACCTGGTGGGGCTCGACACCGCTCCGCTCAAGCCGGAAGAGCTGAAATCGCTGGCCGAGCAGATCATGACGCCGCGCCAGGTGAAGGAGTTCGCCGAGCACAAGGAGGCGGACTTCGCGATCGGCGTTCCCGGTGTGGGCCGGTTTCGGACCAACGTCTATCAGCAGCGCGGGACAGTGGCGTTCGCGTTCCGCGCCATCCCGTATGAGGTCAAGCAGATTCGCGAGCTGAACCTGCCGCCGGTGCTGGAGGAGATCGCCCTGAAGCCGCGCGGCCTCGTGCTCGTCACCGGCGTCACCGGCTCGGGCAAGTCGACGGCGCTCGCCGCGATGATCAACCACGTGAACACCAACCGCCGCGTCAACATCATCACCATCGAAGACCCGATCGAGTTCCTGCACCGCGACCAGCACGCCAACATCTCGCAGCGCGAGGTGGGGAACGACACGCTCTCGTTCAACTCGGCGCTGCGGCACGTGCTGCGCCAGGATCCGGACCTGATCCTGATCGGCGAGATTCGCGACATGGAGACGCTGGATACCGCGCTGAAGGCTGCGGACACGGGACACATGGTGTTCTCGACGCTGCACACGACCGACGCCACCCAGACGATCAACCGCGTGATTTCGTTCTTCCCGCCGCACCAGCATGACGAAATCCGGCACCTGTTGTCGACCGCGCTGCAAGCGATCGTCTCGCTCCGGCTCGTGCCGCGCAAAGACGGGCGCGGCCGGGTGCCGGCCGCCGAAGTCCTGATCAACACCGCCGCGGTGGCCGACAACATCCGCGACCTCTCGAAGCAGCTCAGCATCCCCGACCTGATCGCCGAAGGCTCGGTCCAGTACGGCATGCAAAGCTTCGACCAGTCGCTGTTCCACTGGTACAGCCAGGGCGTGATCAGCTATGAGAGCGCGATCTTCTATGCGACCAATCCAAGCGAGTTCGCGCTCAAGGTGTCGGGCGTCGATTCGTCGGGGAACCGGCTGGGCGGGGCCGACGCGGCCGGGATCGAGCTTACGCCGTAATGTTCAAGAAAGTGCTGATCGCGAACCGCGGGGAGATCGCCCTGCGGGTGATCCGCGCGTGCAAGGAGCTGGGCGTCGAGACCGTCGCCGTGTATTCGGAGGCGGACCGGGAATCGCTGCACGTGCGGTTCGCCGACGACGATGTGTGCATCGGACGCCCGCCGAGCCGCGACAGCTATCTCAACATTCCCCGCCTCATCGCCGCCGCCGAAATCACGGGCGCCGACGCGATCCATCCCGGCTACGGCTTCCTCGCCGAGAACGCCGAGTTCGCCGAAAAAGTCGCCGCGTCGAACATCACCTTCATCGGCCCCACACCCGACCAGATTCGCCAGATGGGCGACAAGGCCGCGGCGCGCCAGCTCGCGAAAGAGCAGGGTGTTCCGACGGTTCCCGGCTCGCCGGGGCCGGTCGACTCGCTGGAAGCCGGGCAGGAGATCGCGGAGCAGATCGGTTTCCCGGTCATCATCAAGGCGGCGGCCGGAGGCGGCGGCAAGGGCATGCGCGTCGCGACCGACGCCGATCAATTCGCCCAGTCGTTCACCCTGGCCAGGCAGGAAGCCCTGGCCGCGTTCAACTCGGACGAGGTCTACATCGAGAAGTACCTGGCCCGGCCGCGCCATATCGAGATCCAGCTCATGGGCGACACGCACGGCAAGGTCATGCATCTGTGCGAGCGCGACTGCTCGGTGCAGCGGCGCCACCAGAAGCTGGTGGAAGAAGCGCCGTCGCCCGCGGTGGACCAGACGCTGCGCGAGGATATCGGCGACGCGGCGGTGAAACTCGCGTCCGCCATCGGCTACGTAGGGGCAGGAACGATCGAATTCCTGCTCGATTCGGACGGGTCGTTCTACTTCATGGAGATGAACACCCGGATCCAGGTCGAGCACCCCGTGACGGAGATGTGCACGAACTTCGACCTGGTGAAAGAACAGATTTCCGTGGCTGCCGGCGCGCCGCTCTCGCTCGTGATGAACGGGAACCGCTTGCGCGGCCATTCCATCGAGTGCCGCGTGAATGCCGAGGACCCGGCGCGCAATTTTCAGCCGTCGCCCGGCTTGATCACGGCCTACCATCCGCCGGGTGGCCCGGGCGTGCGTGTGGATACGCACATCTACGCGGGCTACACGGTGCCGCCCTACTACGACTCACTGCTCGCCAAAGTGATCGTGCACGGCAACAGCCGGACCGAAGCCCTGGCCCGTATGCGCCAGGCGCTCAACTCGTTTATCATTGAAGGCGTGACCACGACGATCCCATTCCTGGGCCGGGTCATGCGCCACCCGGACTTCATCGCGGGCAAGGTGGACACGAAATTCCTCGAGCGCGAGCCGCAACTCCTTAAAGATCAAGCATGAAGATCGACGTCTACTACACGCCACTCGGCCTCAATGCTGGAGACTTGAACGGCCGGGCGGTTGTCGTCATTGATGTGCTTCGCGCGACCAGCACGATCGTGAGCGCGCTGGCCGCGGGAGCGAAAGCGATCGTGCCGGCGGCGAGCTCCGAAGAAGTCGTGCGGCTCACCTCGAACCTCGAAAAGAACGGCATCGTGCTGGCGGGAGAGCGCCGGCTGCTCAAGATCGAGGGGTTCAACCTCGGCAACTCGCCGCGGGAAATGACGAAGGATACGGTCGGCGGCAAGACCGTTTTCCTCGCGACAACGAATGGAACACCGGCGCTGCTGGCGGCGCAGGGCGGCGATCCGGTCCTGGTTGCGGCCGCGCTCAATTTCAGCGCCGTCGCCGAGCGCGCGCACCACCTGTTCATGGAGCGCGGGGACATCGTCCTCATCTGTGCCGGGCGAGAGAAGCAGTTCGCGCTCGAAGACGCGTACACGGCCGGGCGCCTGATTAAAGCCGTGAAGAAGGGTGTGCCGCCCAAGAAGCTCATGCTGAACGACGCGGCCCAGGTCTCGCTGGATCTCGCCGCGCAGCAGGGGGGCTGGCTGGATGCGCTGGGCGCGAGTGCCGCCGCGCGTCAGCTCGGCGAGGCCGGATTGGGGGACGACGTGAAGTTCTGCGCGAGTCCGGACAAGATGGCCATCGTGCCGGTCTATGCGGATCGGCGCATCGCGGCATGAATCTGAAAGCGCGGCAGGAGCTGATCGGGATCGGGGCGCTGTTGGTCGGCCTGTTCCTGGGCCTCACGCTGCTGCCGGTCGGCCTGACGGGCAGCTGGGGCCGGACGATCGGCGGGGCGCTGTGGCAAGTGTTCGGCCTTGGCGCCGTGGTGCTGCCGATCCTCGGTGTGGGGTGGGCGCTCGCCGCGTTCGAGCGGCTCGGCGCGCTCTCATGGGGTCGCGCGGCATCGCTGGGCGCCGGTTTGATCCTGCTCATTCCCTACGGCATCGCCCTCGCCATCGGACCCACATTCCCGGCCGACTATGCGAGCTGGACGCGCACCGAGCGTTTGGTCGGGCTGTTCCCGGGTTTTCTCGCGAACGGCGTCGAGTCCGCCATCGGCACGGCGGGCGCGGTGCTGGCCGGACTGTTCGCGCTGTCCGCGCTGGGGGTCTTTACGGTGGGGTGGCATCCGCTGACGCTGTTGAGACAACGGGAAGGGGGAAGGGGGAAGGGAGAAGCGGAGAAACCGACCGCCAAGGCGAAACCTGCTGCTCGCGAAGCCCCGGATGATGAGGACGACTCACCCGCCCCGCTTCCCGCTTCCCGCTTCCCGAAAGAGCGGAAGTCGAAGCCCGCGCCGCCACCCAAACCGGTCCCGCCCCCTCCGCCGGGCTCGCTGATCCCACCGATCGAGCTGCTCACCGAGGGCCCCGGTCCAGTCGGCGACGCTGATGCCGCGCAAATCGAAGACATGGGCCGGCGGCTGGTGACGACGCTCGAGACATTCCGTGTCGGCGCGCAGATCACGCACAAGACCGTAGGTCCGGTCGTGACGCGCTTCGAGCTCGAGCCGGGGCGCGGCGTGAAGGTCGGCCGTGTCTCGGCGCTCGCCGACGACCTCGCGCTCGCGATGCGGGCCCAGTCGCTGCGGATCGTCGCGCCGATTCCCGGCAAGGCGGCGATCGGGATCGAGGTGCCGAATCCCACGGCGCAGCTCGTGCACGTGCGCGACCTGATCGATACGGGAGAATTCCGCCGCGCCTCGCGCGTGCTGCCCGTGGTGCTCGGCCGCAACATCGAAGGGGACGAGGTCGTCGACGATCTCACCAAGATGCCGCACTTGCTCATCGCGGGCGCGACCGGATCTGGCAAGTCGGTGTGCATCAACGCGATCATCACGAGCCTGATTTACGCGCACGGGCCGGACAAGCTGAAGCTGCTGATGATCGACCCCAAGATGGTCGAGCTGTCGATGTACAGCGCGCTGCCGCACCTGGGGCTGCCCGTCGTGACCAGCCACCACAAAGCGGCGAACGTGCTCAAATGGGCGGTGTGGGAGATGGAGCGCCGCTATCGGCTGCTGCATGCCAATCACGCGCGCAATATCACCGACTTCAACAAAAAGGTGGACGCGAAGACACCCTTGAAAGGACCGCGCGAGACGCTCGCGACACAGGCCGGCATTCAGAAGGAATTGCCGTTGGACGGCGTGTACGACGGCGGCATCCTGCCCTATATCGTCCTCGTGGTCGATGAGCTGGCCGACTTGATGCTCACGGTTCAGGGCGAGATCGAGACCCCGCTCGCCGTGCTCGCGCAGAAAGCGCGCGCGATCGGTATTCACCTCATTCTCGCGACGCAGCGTCCATCCGTGAACGTGATCACGGGCTTGATCAAGGCGAACTTCCCCTGCCGAATCGCGTTCCGCGTCTCCGCCAAGGTCGACAGCCGCACGATTCTCGATCAGAACGGTGCGGAAACACTGCTCGGCAACGGCGACATGCTGTTCTTGCCGCCCGGCAAGAGCGAGGCGCTGCGCGTCCAGGGTGCGTACATCTCGACGGACGAGACCGAGCGGCTGATGGAGTGGTACAAATCGCATGCGCCGGCCGCGGTTGCGGCCCCCGGGACGTCGATCGACGAGCAGGTGGCTGCCCTCGAAAAAGCGGAGAAGGACGGGGATGAGGGAGCGGGGAGCGGGGAGCAGGGAGCCGCGGAGCGTGACCCGCTGTTCAGACAGGCGGCGGAGGTTTGCATCCAAAACCAGCTGGGATCGACATCCCTGCTCCAACGCCGCATGAGCATCGGCTACGGCCGGGCCGCGCGGATCATCGATCAGCTCGAACTCGCCGGGGTTCTTGGGCCGGCCAACGGGTCCAAGCCGCGGGATGTGCTGGTAGGCCTGGAAGAGCTGGACGAGCTCGTCGGGCCGGAGGGTGCAAGTTCGAGCAACTGACGTTCGCGAGTCGCACCGGTGTGCTACAAAAAAGTGCATCCGATGGACTAGATCAGGGGTAGAGCATTAGCCCAATACCCCCCCTCCTTGTCTAAACCTGTTTTCCACCCGCTGAGCGATGTTCCCGATCTGGTTCTCACCCTAGGTTCATCAACGAATCACTTACATGCCGTCTGCCTAGGACCCCTGAGGAACAACATGCCGCATGTCGTTAGTGGTGTTTCGGAGTCCATGCACCGAGGGCGTTCTTCTTCGGTGTCCCCGTTGTTCACCTCGGCGCGAGACCGCGTGCGGATCCCCATCGAAACGGAAGCGGACGTCGCACTCGCCGAGCAGCATGGGCGCCAACTCGCTTCGCGGCTGGCCTTTTCCTCAGCGGACATGACGGTGATCGCGACGGCCATCGTCGAGGTCGCGCGTAATGTTCTGCAGTACGCCCGGCGTGGCGACCTGCTGTTGCACCTGATCCACAGGCGTGATCGCGTCGGTGTAGCCATCGTCGCCCGGGACAGCGGCCCGGGGATTCCCGATATCCAGCAGGCGATCTGCGATGGGAACGGGCTGGGGCTGGCGACGATGCGCCGTCTCATGGATGAGTTTCGAGTTCGGTCCCAACCCGGTCGCGGTACGACGGTCACGATGCGGAAGTGGTCGCGCCGTCGTCAGATCGAGCGCGGGGGCGCGCGCACGCTGGGCCATCCGGGCATGCGGGAGGTGCGATGATCACCGCCTCTCTCGAGTCGATCGTGAACGGCAACGGGCACGAGCCCGTTCTCGAGCAACTGGTCGAAAACCGCGTCGAGCAGCACCTGAAGTCGGCGCGAGTGCTCGGCGTCGGGGGCGACGCGTCATTGTTCCGCGAGTTGTCGCGCTGCATCGAGCAGTCAGGCGCGACGCTGGAGCGAAGCGCCGATGAAGCGACGACCCTGCAGGCGCTTGCCCACGGCGGCTGGGACGCCATCCTCACCGTGTTGGACCGCGACGCGGACATCCAGCTCGAGTGGTGGGAGGAAGTGTTGCCGCGGCTTGCGGTCCGGCCGCGGATGATCGCGGTCGCTCCCGCGCCCTCGATGAGTCTCGCGCTCCGGGCGACCGAGCTCGGTGTTTCCGCCGTGTTGCCGTTGCCGCTCGAGCGCGACCAGCTCCGGGCCACGCTCAATCGCGTTCTGGCGGCTGCGGCGGAGACACCGCTGCCGCTGCTCTCGGTCAACGCCATTGCCGTCGGGCCGTATCAAATCGTCTCGCAGAGCTCGGCCATGGTGGACGTGTACCGCACCATCGCGCACGTCGCCCCGAGCACGGCGACGGTGTTGATCCAGGGCGACTCCGGAACGGGAAAAGAGCTGGTCGCGCGCGCGATTCACGCGCATGGACCGCGCAGCGCGCGCTCGTTCGTCGCGGTGAACTGCGCGGCCATTCCCGAGAACCTGCTCGAGAGCGAGCTGTTTGGGCACGAGAAGGGCGCGTTCACCGGCGCGGTTGCCCGGAAAATCGGGCGGTTCGAACGCGCCAGCGGCGGCACGCTGTTCCTGGACGAAATCGGCGACATGAGTCTGGTGCTGCAGAGCAAGATCCTGCGCGCGATTCAGGAGCGCGAGGTCGAGCGCGTAGGCGGCGGAGAGACCATTCCGGTCGACGTCCGAGTGATCGCGGCGACCAACAAGGACCTCAAGCAGATGATTGCGGAAGGGAAATTCCGCGAAGATCTGTACTACCGCCTCGCGGTCGTCACCATCAAGCTGCCGCAGCTCGTGGCACGGGGTGATGATCTCCTGCTACTGACATCCTACTTTGCCCAGGAATTCGCCAAGCAGTACGGCAAACGCGTGACGGCGATCTCAGATCGGGCGGTGGCGCTGCTGCGCGGTCACGGGTGGGTCGGCAACGTGCGGGAGCTTCGCAACGTCATCGAGCGTGCGGTGCTGTTGTGCGAAGGCGATGTGCTACGCTCGGTCGATTTGCCCGACGAGTGGCTCGCCGGTGCCCCGCGCAAGGAACTGATCTGCGCCGGTCCCCTCGCGACGTTGCAGGAAGCCGAGGCCCGCCACATCTCGCAGGTCCTGTCGCATACGCACGGCCAGATTGGCGAGGCCGCGCAAATCCTCGGCGTGCACCGCAACACGCTGGCCCGCAAGATCAAAGAGTACCACCTCTAGGCATCAGTTTTGGGCAGTCAAAACGGGCCTTGCCTCACGGCAGGGCCCCTTTTGATCTAATCCATCCCCTGAACGGGCTGCTAACCTCTTGTTCCAAAGGGGTTAATAGGCATCGCCTTGCCGGACTATGCTGGCTCGCTTCCTGCTGGTGTGGGCTAGGCGTCGCTCGTCAAACGCTAACTGCGAGGGGTCTGTGAGTCAGACGCGTGCGCGGTCCGAAGAGCAGTCCAAAGCGCCCCATCCGCCGGCGCCGCTGCCGGCTGTTCTCGCGTGCCAATCCGCATCGTTCGCCCCGCCCCTGGTGCCGCCGCTGCGCGTCGAGCAGGCGCTGCGGCTGCTGCCGGACGTCGAGGATCTCGTGCCGCTGCGCGGGTTCGTCGTGTCTCTGACCTCGACCCGTGCGACCAAGCGCGAGGCTTGGGGCGCGGTGGAGCCCAACCGAACGGTCGGCAAACGCACGATCGACCAGCAGGCATTGCGCGCAGGTACCGCGCAGGTGGTCAACCGCATCGCGAACCGGGTTGCGGTCCTCTATGACGCGGCGGTCGAGGCACTCGAATCCGGACAACACGGGGACCTGCCGCGCGCCGTGCGGGCGTTGCTGCGCGCCGGCGAGTGCGAGGAGAAAGCGGGGCGTTACATCCAGGCCGGAGCCTGGTACCGCCAGGCGCTCGGCGTTGCCGAGCAGCTGCGCGAGCGCCAGCCGGAGATGGAGGCGCTGGGGCATTTGGGGCGGTTGGAAATCGCACGGGGCTATCTGGACGAGGCCGCTCGGGTGTTTCAGCGCAGCCTGGCGCTGGCGGAAGCGCAATCGGATCATGCCCATGCCGCGGCTGCGTGCCAGGGTCTGGGTGATGTGATGGTCGCGCAGTCGCACTGGGCCGGCGCAGAAGCCTGGTTCAAGCGCGGGTTGGACTTCGTCAGGACTAACCGCGGGCTTGCGGGCGCGCTCTCCCTCAGCCTGGGCCACACTGCGCTGCGGCGCGGGGAGCCCCGCGTCGCCGCCGAATGGATCGCCCAGGCGCTCGAGGGTTTTGAATCGATCGGCGATAGTGCCGGAATCGTCCGCGCCGTACTCGCGCGCGGGCTGGTCGACGCCGCTGCGGGCCGAATCGTGGACATGCTGGCGGCGTATCGGGAGGCGCTCACCCTCGTTCCGCATGACCAGACGGAGCTCGAATTGATGGTCCGGCTGCGGCTCACCGAGTCGTACATCGATCTCGACCGGCTGCGCGACGCGGAAGACGAGGCGCGCCGCATCGAGAACATCGCCATCGCGCGCCAGCAGCGCGGGGCGCTAGCGCGCGTGTACATGCTCCTGGGACGGCTCCGCGCCCAGCGGCGGGATGAAAACGGATTCGTGTTCTATGAGCAGGCGATCGAGCTATGCCGCAGCGGCGAACCGGCGCGGCGTCTCGAGGTGGACGTCTACCGCGAATACGCCCGGTTCCGGACGGCGATGGGGGATCGGGACGAGGCGCGTGCGTACCTGGAGCGCGCGCGTGAGTTGATCGAGCCTTTTGGAGACGAGGTCGCGCGCCGGCAAATCGACGAGCAGCTACGCCAGCTGGATCAGTGACAGCTGGCGCTGCCGGCGTCGGTGAAGCTTTCGTCTTTGACAGGGACGAACCGCCACTCATAGCGGTCGGGCAACAACGTGAGCTTCAGCACGCCCCAGGCGCCGCTGGAGCGCACCTCGCTGTTCGCCCTGATCATCCCGATCTGATCGCGGCTGGCGCCACCCGTGCCCACCACGAATTGGCGGATTCCCTTCGCTATGTCGAGGGCTCCGGCCGGCGTTTGCGGCGCAAAGCGCTCGTAGATGTGGTCATGCCCGGACATGACGACGTCGACCCCGTAGTCGTACAGCGCCTGCCACAGGGGTTGCAGCGCCGAATTGGTCCCGTGATCGGCTCCCGAGCTGAACCGCGGATGGTGCCAGTAGGCGAGGGTGCAGCGTACGCCGCTATTGGCCAGGTCCCGTCGCAACCATTGCTCCTGCGGCGACCCAGCGTCGACGCGCACATTGCTGTTCAGGACGATGATGTGCCAGGCCCCAAGCTCGTAGCTGTAATAACCTTTGGTGGGATCGCCCGCCGCCGCACCGAAGTAGTCGTAGTATCCAGCCGCCCCCATGGTGAAGTATTCGTGATTCCCCGGGCTTGGTCGCGTGCGCGATTTGTGCCGTCCCCAGGAAGGGGCATAGCAGTTGTTGAAGTCCTCGGCCGAGCCATTCTCGTACGCCAGATCTCCGGCCGTGAACACCGTGCCGGAGATCTCGTCGAGCAGGTTCGCCGTCTCTTCATCGCCGCTCGAGCCACACGAGGCGATATCGCCTGCGCCCACGAGCACCGCGGACGTCGGTCGCGCCGAAAC
>DASTDR010000641.1:0-2119 GCA_035710265.1 Gemmatimonadales bacterium
ATCGCCCGATCGACCCGCCTTCGCCAGGGGCTTCGGCGCGGCAAGCCGTGCCGAGAGTCGCCCCGACGTCAGGGCTTGTCCAGTCGAATCCTCCGGCGGAGGCGGATCCGATCTGTGTGGCCGGTGCGCCGTTCAGCGTGCTCGAGTACGAGCCGGTTCGCCGCTACGCGCGCGCAATTGCCTCGGCCGTCGAGCGGCGGTCGATGCCGCCGTGGCTGCCCGAGCCGGGACACGGCGTGTTCGCCGGCGAACGCAGGCTCAGCGACGATCAGATTGCCCTGATCAGGAAGTGGGTCGACAGCGGAGCTCCGCAGGGGAATCCCGCCGAGGTGCCGAAGCCGCCGACGTTTTCCGGTGGGTGGCAGCTTGGCACGCCCGACCTCGTGCTGACGCTGCCGGAGCCGTACGTGCTCGAGGCAGGAAGCCGCGACGTGTTCCGCAACTTCGTCATACCGGTGCCGATCACCGCCAGGCGCTACGTTCGCGCCGTCGAGTTCCGCGCCGATCGCCCACAAGTGCTGCACCACGCCGATCTGGCGATCGATCTCGGACGCGTCTCGCGCGTCCTCGATCGTGCCGAACCCGGTCCCGGTTTCGGCACGATGGACGGCGGTCAGGTGTACAACGTGTACGGCTGGTCGCCCGGCAAGGTCCCGGTGATGGAGGCCGCGGATAATGCATGGACGCTCGAGCCCGGCACCGACTTCGTTCTGCTGCTCCACATGATCGCCGGAGCGACGAGCGAAACGGTACAACCGTCGATCGGCCTGTTCTTCTCGGACACGCCGCCCACGCACACGCCGATCAGCGTGAAGCTCGAAGCGCAGGGGATCGCCATTCCCGCCGGCGAACCGAACTACGTGGTCGAGGACAGCTACGTGCTCCCGGTAGACGTCGACGCGGTGAGCATCTATCCGCACGCGCACTACATCGGCAAGGAGATGCGCGGTACGGCGACGCTTCCCGACGGTTCGCAGAAGGATCTGCTGTGGATTCGCCGGTGGGACTTTCGCTGGCAGGACCGGTATCGCTATCGATCGCCGGTGTTCCTGCCGCAGGGCACGCGGCTGTCGATGCGGTTCACCTACGACAACTCCGCGGCGAATCCGAACAACCGTTTCGATCCGCCGCAGCGCGTGCGATCGGGACCGCGCTCGACCGACGAGATGGGCCAGTTGTGGATCGAGGTCGTGCCGCGCCGCGCAGGGGACGCGGCGCTCCTCAACGCCGATTTCGTCCGCCGCTCACTGGCGGCTGCCATCGCGTCGGCCGAGTTGGACGTCCGGCTCGATCCGCACACTGCCGCCGCGCGGAACGTGCTGGCGACGAGTTACCTGTCGGCGAGACGCGTGGACGAGGCGCGGGCGCAGCTCGAAGAGGCGCTGCGCCTGGATCCGCGCCACGCGGAGGCGCGCAGCAACCTCGGGGTCGTGCTGCAGGCGCAGGGGTATCTGGCCGAGGGGATGAAGCACCTGCGCACGGCCGTGCAGCTGAAGCCGAAGGACGACTCCGTGCGCTTCAATCTCGGGGGCGGTCTGCTGGCGTTGGGCCAGCCCGATGCGGCGATACGCGAGTTCAGGGCGGCCATCGCGCTCAATCCGGACAACGCGGACGCGCACTTCAACCTGGGGGTGATCCTCGGGCCGCGCAACCAACTGGACGATGCGATTGCGCACCTGCAGCGCGCGGTGGAGATCAACCCGCTCAACGCCGATGCGTATCACAATCTGGCAGTCGCCTACGGACTGCAGGGGCGAATCGACGCCGCGATTGCGGCAGCGCAGACGGCCGTGCGCCTGAAGCCCGCTTCAGCCGCAGCGCGGGAGCAGTTGCAGCGACTGCTCGCCGCGCGCAAACGGTGACAGCGGGGTCCCAGCCCGTCGCGTCGTTCGCGTTGAGCAGAAGCCGGACACTCCGTGCCCGTTTAGAGCGGGATGTTGCCGTGCTTCTTCGGCGGGTTCCGGTCGCGCTTCGTATCGAGCGCGGCCAGCGCCGTGATGAGCTTTCGACGCGTCTGCCGGGGAGGGATGACTTCGTCGATGAACCCGCGCTGGGCCGCGATATAGGGGCTCGCGAACTTCTCGCGATACTCCGCCACGCGCGCCGCCCGCGCCGCAGC
>DASTDR010000642.1:0-11938 GCA_035710265.1 Gemmatimonadales bacterium
TTGTGACGGGGCTGCAGCTCGGTGGCGTCACGTTCGTCATCGATTCCGTGGATGGCTTCAAGGACTCGGTGAAGGTCTCGGTCGTGGCGGCCCCGCCGTCGCTGCTGCAGTGGGGCTTCGATTCGATGGCGGTGGGGAACGGGGGCAACGTGTCGGTGCCGCTGACGCTCAGCCGCACCGATCCGGGGCCCACCGTCGTGGTCCTCGCCTCCAGCGACTCGATGATTGCGCGACCGGTCTCGAGCTGTCCCGGTGGGAGTCTGAAACGTCTCCAGATCGCGCCGGGGTCGTCGTCCACCTCGGTGACGATCTGCGGCCTGGCGGCGGGCCGCGTCACGCTCGTGGCGCAGGACTCGGCCGGTGTGTTCGCTCCCGATACGATGATCGTCACCGTCGTGTCGACGATCGAATTCCGCGCCATCGGCTCGTTCTCGCGCCAGGTCAACTTTTACGCCAATCAGGACGAGACGCATACGGCGCAGGTGTTCCTGTCGGATCCGGCGCCCGCGGGCGGCCTCGGCGTGACGTTCGTCTATGGGCGGCCCGGGACGACGGTGGTCACGCCCGCGCCGGCGATCATTCCCGCGGGCCAGCTCTCGGCGCCGATCACGATCCACGGGCTGGCGCCCGGCCGCGACAGCGTGGTGCCGACGTCCGGAGGCTTCGTCGGGAAATTCTCCTATGTGGATGTGGCGCCGGACAGCCTGCGGATCTCGGTGCCGTATCCGTACGCGGTCGGCGTCGGCCAGGCGATCCAGCCATACGTGTACTTCACGTACGCGATGGATCACCCGCTCCCGGTGTCGCTCGACGTGTCGCCGGCGATCGCCACCGTTTCGCCGACGGTGACTGTGCCGAGTAACCAGAACTACGAATACTTCACGATCGGCGCGACGGCGCCCGGCACCGCCGTCATTACCGCGAACGCGAGCGGGTGGACCGGCACCAGCGCGACGATCACGGTCACCACACCCGAGCTGCAGGTGAGCGGGACCGGGTCGATCGTGGCCGGCAATCCGGCAAAGGGCAGCTGGTCCGCCGTGACGACGGACTCGGTGGCCGGGTACTCGCATCCCGTGATCGACACGGTGTTCGTCACGGCGGTGTCGCGCGACACGACCATCGTCGCCGTCGACGCGGCCGTCGGGAAGGTGAGGCCGGGGCAGGCATCCGTATCGGTGGCGAACGCGCTGCGCGCGCAACCCGGTGCCGGCGGGTTGTCGACCTGGATCGTGCTGACCGCCAACAGTTACCGCCCGGACTCGTTCCAGGTGAGCGTCACGGCTCCGGCGCTGGTGTACTCGCCCTCGTATCCCTATCAGGTGCTGGTCGGCGGCCGGTTCGTCAATGCGGGTTACGTGCAGATCCCCTATGCGCGCGCCGACAGCTTCACCGTCGTGCTCGCGCATACGCGGCGCGGCATCGTCTCGGGCCCGGACTCGGTGACGATCCCGAAGGGTCAGACATACGTCTACTTCGACATCGTGGGCGATTCGCTCGGCATCGATACCATCAGCGTGGCGCGGGCCACCGGGTACACCGTGCCGGCGCCGCGCGAGTTCCGGGTTGTGCCGCTGCACGTCTCGATCAACAACCAGCCGACGACCTTGTATACGATCTCGCGGCCGCAGCTCGTGAGCGTGTACGCGCACCAGGAGACCGCGCCGTTCTACTCGAACCCGCTGGTCGCGCCACTGCGCGTGAACCTCGCCGCATCGAACACGAACGCGTTCACGCTCGATTCGGCCGCCGTCACGATTCCGGCCGGATCGGCGGTCAGCAGCTATGACACGCTACGCGTGAACCCGGCCTCTCCGGGGAACGATAGCGGCCGCGTCTTGATCAGCGCGGCCGGATCGACGAACGACTCGTCCGGGGTCATTCGCGTGCTCCCGACGCCGCTCACGCTCTATATGCCGTACCCGTATCAGGCCGGATACTCGCTGAAGCTCCAGAACGCTTACGTCGGGATTCCCGACAACGCACCCGATACGGTGTTCGTCACGCTGACCCGCGGACAACCGTCGATCGATTCGCTGAGCTCGTTCGTCGTGGCGATTCCGAAGGGCAGGAACTACAGCGATTACTTCGAGGTCATCGCGCTCGATTCGGCCGGCACCGACACCGTCACGGCGAGCGCGATCGGCTACGTGAGCGACAGCGCGCCCGTGAGTGCCGTGCCGGCCCAACTCGACCTCAACGACATCGCGCCGAACCGCCTGACAACAGAGCCTCCGCTCCGCATGTCGACGTACGTACGGATGCGGCCGCCTCCCGGATATGCGCAGGCGACCAGGGATACGGTGCGGTTCAGTATCGTCTCGACCGATTCGGCGGTCTTGCAGATCGATTCGGCGGAAGCAGGGAGTATTCCGGTCACCGCGGGTTCCGGCACGGCGTTTGTGATGCCGAACCAGTACTACGCCTACTTCAAAATCAGGTTTGTCGGCAGCGGGACCGCGCGGGTCATCGTCACGGCCCCGGGCTTCGGCACCGATACGCTCGCGCCGGTGACGGTCACGGGACCGGTGCTGCGGATCGGGACCCCGAACCTCACCCTCGGTGTGGGCCAGGCCTTCCCGAGCCAGTACGTCTACGTGGACAATGCCGTCACCGGTTCGCCGCTCGTGATCACGCTCGCGCAGAGCGACAGCGCGCTGCCCGCGGGCTCGCAGGCGTTCCTGCTTTCGACCAGCACCGTGACGATTCCGGTGGGCCAGACGATCAGCTCGCAGTTCACGATCACAGGGCAGGCCAACGGCAGCGCGCAGCTCATCGCGCGGGCCACGGGGGGGGGCTACGGGCAGGCTGCGACGCCGGTCCAGATCGGGATGCCGCAGCTCTCGGTGCCGACGACCCGGACGCTGTACGTGGGGCAGGTGCCGCAGTCCATTGGGGTGACGACGCTCGACCAGGCCGCGCAGACGCGCCAGGTCGCGGCACCACTCGTCGTGAGTCAAACGACCACTGATGTCGCAGTTGCGGTGGGCGACTCCGCCGCCCGCACGGTCCTGGCGGGGCAGGTCTCGACATCGTTCCTCTTCCGTGGTCTCAAGGGCGGCGCCGTGAACGCGATTTTCGCGGCGACGGGATACAAGTCCGATACCACGGTCATTACCGTCGACACCGCGCAACTGCAGTTCGGGTCGGTGCCGAGCGCGCTCGGACCGAATCAAAGCGCACAGCTGTACGTCGCGGTGCCGTTCACGAACGAATCAGCGATCACCGTCACGTTGAGTGCCGCGCCCGCGGGGGTGCTGAGCATTCCCACCAGCGTGACGATTCCCTCAGGCGTTGGGTACGTGTACTTCGATGTGACTGGCGTCGGGCCGGGGTCCGCGAGCGTGACGGCCGCCGCGCCCGCGATCGCGCGCCCGGCGACGTCGCCGAATATCCAGGTCGGCCAGCCACGGCTGCAGGTGTTCCTGGCTACGAACACCAACGTCGGTCAGAAGTACACCTTGACCGTGCACGCCCAGGACTCGCTCGGGAACGCGCGCAATGTGACCAGTCCGTTTAGCGTTACGCTCGTGTCGAGTGATCCTGCGAACACGGTCTTTGACTCTTCGAGGATCACGATTCCAGTCGGGACCTATCAGGCTTCGACTGGCGTCAGCTTCGGTCAGGCCGGCGGCTTCAACATCACCGGGACGGCGTCGGCGTACGCCGACGGCAACGCCTCCACGACCGCCACGGGCGCCCTCGTGCAGATCCAGCCCGGAGCCCCCGGCGTATTCGTGCCCGCGACCGTCGCCATCGGCGCGGGACAGTACGTGACCTGGCGGAACGGAGATGCCATTCCCCACACGACGACCGAGGATTCGGCCACGCCGGCATGGAACAGCGGATCGATTGCGTCGGGCAATGCCTACCAACGCTTTTTCGCAACGGCGGGAACGTTTAGATACCACTGCTCCTTGCATCCGGGAATGACCGGGACCATCGTCGTCAATCCGTAGGCAGCGCCGTCACCAGGGGAAGGCCCACTAGACAATTGCGGTGCAACCGGTCCATCCTACGGAATCCCTTTTCCCTGGAGGCCGTCGTGAATCGTTTCAGTCTGATGGTGCTGGGCGGCGTGCTGTTGAGCGCCTGCGGTGGTGATGGTGGTGGCGGCACCGGGCCCACACCGGGGTCGATTGCGGTGAGCGCCGGCAATAACCAGGTCGGCGCCGCAGGTACCGCCCTGGCCGAATCGCTCGCCGTGATCGTCCGCGATCAGTCGGGGACTCCGCTCGCCGGGGCGAACGTGACCTTCTCCGTCACCGCGGGCGGCGGCAGCGTCTCCCCGACCACGCGCGCGACCGACGCGGCCGGCATCGCGAAAACCCGTCGCACGCTGGGACCAAACGCGGGAACGCAAACCGTCAGCGCGGTCACGGGATCGCTCGCGCCGGCCTCGTTCAGTGCCGTGTCGCAGATCAACGGCGCCGTCAACATCGCCAGCAGCACCACGGGACCGTTGACCGACACGGTCGAGGCAACCAAGGCGGAATCGCTGACGGTGCTCGTGACCAATCAGAACGCCACGCCGATTCCAGGGGTGACGGTGACCTGGGCTTCGACCGGCGGCACCGTCTCAGCGAACTCCGTCCCGACCAACGCCGCAGGGCTCTCGAAAGTCCGGTTCACCTACGGAACCGTGGCGGGAACTCAGTCGGCCAGCGCTACCGTCGCCGGGCTCGTGGGTTCACCCGTCTCCATCGCGCTGATTGCGACCGCGGGCACCGCCGTGTCGATCGTCAAGACGGCTGGCGACGCCGGCACGGCCGCGCCGTCGAGCAACGTGAACTACACGGTCCAGTCGCGCGATTCGCACGGCAACCCGAAGGGTGGTGTCACGATCGATTGGGCAGTGGCCTCGGGAGGCGGCTCCATCACGCCGGCGCAGAACGTCACGGCAGCGAACGGCAATGCCAGCGCCCAGCGCACGCTCGGCGCCGGAACGGGAGATCAGACCGCGACCGCGACAGCTGCCGGCCTTCCCAGCCCGATAACGCTCACGTTTACGACCACCGCCGCGGTCGTCACGACCGTCCTGGTCACGAACAACAGCTTTACGCCTCAGAACCTCACCGTTCCGGTTAATTCGACTGTGACATGGGAGTGGCAGTCGGCGACATCGCCCCACAACGTGACGTTTGCCGCGACCGCGGGCGCGCCGGCTGACATTGCCGACAAATCAACGGTGGGAACCGTATCGCGGACTTTCAATACGGCGAACACGTTCAACTACGTGTGCACCAACCACGGCGGCATGACGGGGAGCGTTACGGTCACACCTTAGCAGGCAGAAAGCGGCGGCCGTTTGCCAAATAAAGCACGAGCAGAACGGCTGTCGCCGCGCTGACGCCGTATTTCCAGACCGCGGGGGCGTTGGAGGCCGAGAGCAGGCCTTCAATCGTTCCCGCGATCGCGAGCAGGGTCACCACGGCGCCGATCATCCGCACGGCGATCCGGCCTTCGACCACGAGCGCGTCTTTGCGCGTGCGATCGCCCGGAGCGATCAACGCCTTCGCCAGACGGAATCCTGCACCGGCGGAGATGAAGATGGCGGTCAGCTCGAGCACGCCGTGGCCGGCCACGAACGTCGTGAGATATCCCAGCGCGCCATAATTCTCGAACAGCCCCAGCGACAGACCGATCATCAGTCCATTGAAGACCATGAGCCAGACCGTCAGGATTCCGCCGGTCAGGCCGCCCACGAACGCGCCGAACGAGACCTGGATGTTGTTGGTCATGATCGCCGCCGCGAGCCGCGGTCGCTCGGCTGAACTGGACTGGGCGTAGGTGCGACCCTGTTCCTGCCGCTCCGCGGCTTCCTCAGCCCGTCTGATCATCACGGACGGGATCAGCTCGTCGGCGAGCTCGGGCCGCTCCCGGATGATGGCGTAGCCGGCAGCTGCGGGTAGTACAAATAACAGGAACGCAACCACGACGTACCACCTCGACTGCACGACCGCGGCCGGAAAATCACGCAGGATGTACGAACTGATCGGTACGCCGCCTTTGCCCCTCGCCCGGTACAGCGCGTTGTGGCCGGCACTGACGACGCGCTCCAGGTATTCGATGACGCGAGGATCGACCTGGTAGGTATGCGCGCGAGCGAGATCGGCGGCTACCTCGCGATACTGCGCGGCGAAGGCGGGAATCTCTCCTGGAGCGAGCGCGCTTACGCCGGACTGCTCCATGCGCAGCGCCAGGTTCCGAAATGCCTCCCACGACTCGCGTTTGTGCGCCAGGAAGCGCTCACCCGTCACGGTGGTGCGGCCGGCTGCCCCTCGTTGCGCGCGCACGGCGAAGCGGCTGCGCCGCTTCCGCTGCTCGGCCGTGAATACCTCGACGAGATAACCCTCTATGTCTTTGGTGCGGCGCGGGATGCGTGATGCGAATCGATCAGCGAGGTCGTTCGCGATGCGGGTGCGCGCGGTTGGCGCTAGATCGTTCAGGCGGCTCAGGAATCGGTCGAGCAGCCGGAACTCTTCCTCGGCGAGCTCGGGAGGGCCGGCATCGATCGGCTCGTCCACGGCCTCGCGCGGTGTCGCGCCGATGTTCCAGCCCGTCGGACGGTCCCGGACCACGATCGTCCCTGCCGCGATATCCCCCAGGCGTTTGTTGCTGCGCTGCCAGAACATGATGACGAGGGCGGGCAGTGCAGGGAGCAGCGGGAAATAACAGTCGAGCATGCGAACCAGATTGCGGATGACGGCGGCCGGCCCCGTGACGGGGCGTCCCGTGTCCATGACGACGCGAATCCCGAGCGCCTGCTTGCCCGGCGTACGGCCCCCGTTCAGCGCCTCGAACAGCGTGAAGTACCCCCACACGAGCAGGAAGCCGAGCAGGATCAGGATGGCCGTAGCCCAGCCGGTAAGCTCGCTGGCGCCGGCGGTTCGGATCGCACCCCGTACGAATATCAGGATGAGCGCCGCGAACCACAGCAGGATGGTGTCGAGCACGACGGCGGCGAGTCGCGATCCGACCCCGGCCAGCTCGAGCCGGACGTCGACGTGCTCGGGGGTTTCGACGCCGTGATGCTGGCGCAGGTCAGACGACAGGTCTCGCGCGGGAGGCGCCACGTCCTCATTTTACCGCCATCCCCCAGCTGGAGCGAGACACATGCCCGACCTGAAGCCAATGGCCTTTGGCGAGATCCTCGACGGCTCCCTCACTATTTTCCGCCGGCACTTCGGACTGTTCGTGAAGCTTGGGGTCGTGGCGCTCTGGTTGCCGGTCTCCATAACGATCTACGTGAGTCTCGCGGGGGGACAGCAACAGCATCTGGGACTCGCGCTCCTCGCCAGCCTCATCCAGTATTTCGCGGGGTTGTTTCTGAGTGCGAGCGCGATCCGCGTGATTTCCGATTCATACCTCGGCGAGGCGCCGCAATTCGGTGACGCAATCGCGCTGGGCGCGTCCAAGATCTGGTCGCTGTTCGTAGCGGGACTCGCGAAGGGTATCATCCTCGCCGGTATCGGGCTCCTGATTTTCGTCGTCGGAGCGGTGACTGTTCCGACGCTGATGGCCGGCGGGGGCAGCGGTGGTGCAGCGCTGATGCTGATACTGGCAATCACGCTGGGCGGCTGGTTCCTGACGTTCGTTGCGTGTGGTTATGCCGTGACGACACCAATCGTCGTGCTCGAGAATCTCGCCAGCGCCACCGATTCGTTGGGCCGCTCCTGGGGGCTGACGCGGGGGTTCAAGCTGCGAATCTTCGGCATCTTCTTCGTCGCCGGTCTCATCGTGTATCTGCCGGCAATGGTCGTCGGGGCCGTCGCCGGCGTCCTGGGCGCGCAATCGGTCATGATCGGCTCGGTCTTCGAGGTGTTCGCCGCCGCGCTCCCGATTGTCCTGACGCCGCTGTTCTCGTGTGTTGTGACGCTGCTGTACTATGACCTGCGCGTCCGGCGCGAAGGGTTCGATCTGCAGGTGCTCAGCGAACAGCTGGGTGCGCTGAGCACCGGAGCACACTGATCGGGATACAGCTCGCGTTGTGGCAGGCGGTGGTTCAGGGAGCGACGCAGCTGCCCGCGGACTCCGTGCGCCGCGTTGTGGATACGGTCTTCACCCGGCCGGAGTACCAATGGGTCGAGCGCCGCCAGCCGTTGTGGTGGCTCGGGCAGCTCATTGGGAGGTTTTTCGATTGGCTGTCCCGCTTCAATGAGAGTCACCCGGTTGGCTCAGCGCTGCTCACATTTGTGGCAGCCGTTCTGCTCGTCCTGATCCTCGTCCATCTCGGCTACACGATCTGGAAAGTCGTGCGCTCGCCGGCCGGCGGCGCGACGCGGGCCGGCCAGAGCGGTGGCCCGGTGTACGATGCCGCGCAGCACCTGGCGCTGGCCGAGGAACTGGCGCGCGCGGGGCGGTACGCCGAGGCGCTGGGGCACCGCTTCCTGGCCGTGATTCTCGAGCTCGATCGGGCGACCGCGCTGCGCTTTCACGCCTCCAAGACGCCGGCCGAGTACCTCAGCGAGGCGCGGCTCGATTCCAGCGGACGCCAATCCTTTGCTCTGCTCGTGGGCCGATTGTACCGGCACTTGTTCGGCGCGCTGCCATGCGCCGAGTCTGACTACCGCGAGTTCGGCGCGCTCGCGCAGGAGCTGACCAGGCATGTGGCGCCGGCTTGAGATCGGCCTCGCGCTGCTGCTGGCGGCAGCGATCGGCATCGCGGTCTGGCTGGCGCGGCGCACACCCCAGCCGCCTGAGATCGATCATCGCAAATCGACGCTGCTGTCGGGCCCATACGGGAGTCGCGCCGTGTACGACGTGCTCGTCCAGCTTGGCCGGCCGGTGCAGCGGCGCCGGACATCGCTGGCCGATTTCACGGCGGAAATCCGCGAGCCGGCGTTGCTCGTGGAGCTGAATCCGCCGGAGGTTTTGGACCTGGCGGAGCTGGACGAAGTCGCCTACTACGTCCAGCGCGGCGGTGCCGTGTTGAGCGCGGGCTGGGGCGGCGGGATCACGTCCTGCGCCGGCTGGGAGCTGGAGCCCAGTGGCTTCGTCCGTGAAAGCGTCTACGTCGTGCCCCCGCCCGGCGGGCCTGTGCTGCCTCGGTCCGCGCGAGTGCTCAAACGCAAACGGCCTTCCGGAATCTTCGGCGAGAAGCTGAGTGCGCTGGCCAAAGAAAGCATCACTCCCACCACGTCGTGTGACTCGCTCGTCGCCGTGCGCAGCGAGACATTGCTGGTCTCCACGACGAAACTGCCCGTAGCGCTGCGCCTCTGGTATGAGCGGGGAGGAAGCATCACGCTTGTCGCCGACGCCGGGTGGTTCGCCAACCGGACCTGGCGCGACACAGACGTGCCGCTGGTCGCGCTGCCCTGGTTCGACTCGCCGCGAGGGCGGCCCGGGCATGTGGTCCTGGACGAGTACCATCAGGGGTTCCAGGACGAGGATCAGGCGACGTGGGACCTCGTCTGGGGCTGGCTCCGTTCGTCGCCCGTCGGCTGGGCGATACTCCAACTGCTCGCGATCGCGCTGGTTTGGCTGGCGGTGCATGCCGTACGGTTCGGTCCCGCGCTGTCGGTCATTCAGCGCCGGCGCCGCTCGCCGCTCGAGCATCTCGAGGCGCTCGGCGCCGGTTTGGAAAGCGCCGGTGCCACGGAAACGGCGGTGCAGCGGCTGACGGCGGGTCTGCGCCGCCGCCTGAGCCGGACCGGCAGCGTCTACACCGACGAGAAACAAATCAAGGCGTGGCTCGAGACGCTCGAGCTCGCGATGCGGGATCCCAAAGGCCGGGCCGCCGTCAAACGGTTGCGGCGCCTCATGAATGAACGAAACGGTGGCGATGCCCAGGTCCTGGCCGCCGCCCAAACGGTGGAGGACGTGTGGGAGCAACTGCACCCGCCCACGGCGCGCGCGCGATTCTAGACGCGTTGCGCCGCGTCGTGTTGGGTCAGGACGCGGCCACGCGCGAGGTCCTTGTCTGCCTGCTCGCGCGCGGCCACATCCTCCTCGAAGGCGTGCCGGGAACGGCCAAGACGCTGCTCGTGCGGACCCTCGCACTCGCCCTCGACGTCCGGTTCGTGCGCATCCAGTTCACGCCGGACCTGATGCCGGCCGACATCACCGGGATCACGATGCTCACCGGAGCACGCGAGTTCAGTTTTCGCGAGGGGCCGATCTTTGCCGATCTGGTGCTCGCCGATGAGATCAACCGCGCACCAGCCAAGACGCAGGCGGCGCTGCTCGAGGCGATGCAGGAGCGGACCGTCACCGTCGACGGCAAGAGCCATCCACTCTCGAGCACCTTCACCGTGTTCGCGACCCAGAATCCCATCGAGTTCGAGGGGACGTATCCGTTGCCTGAAGCCGAGCTCGACCGGTTCATGGCGAAAGTCCAGGTCGGATATCCGGAAGCCGCGATCGAGCAGGGGATCCTGACCCGGTACGTCGAGGGATTCGAAGCCGATCGGCCCGAGACCTACGGGGTCACACGCGTCCTGGACGCGGCGGGGCTCGATCAGCTCCGGACCTCGGTCGATGCGGTTCGCGTCGAGCCCCGGATCACGGGCTACATCACGAGTATTGTGCGCGCCACGCGCGAAGCGGCATCGCTCACCCTGGGCGCCAGTCCGCGCGCGGGCGTCGCGCTGTTCAAAGCGGCGCGCGCGGCGGCTCTGCTCGACGACCGAGACTTCGTCATTCCGGACGATGTGAAGCTGCTCGCCCCGGCGATCTTGCGGCACCGCATCAACGTCGCGCCCGAGCTCGAGCTCGAAGGCGTGACCGCTGATCAGGCGCTCAAGGCAATCCTCGACCGGATCGAAGCCCCGACCGCCTGAATGGCCGCATTCCTGCTCTCCACCGGCGTTCTCGCCGGTTGGATCGTGCTCTGGGCCGTGGTCGGTCAGCCCCGGAAGTCGGGTGGCGGCGGAGTGCTGTGGACGGGCCCAGCCTTGATGATCGGGTCGGCATTGGCCGTGATCGGGGTGCTGGGATACTGGGTTCCCTGGGCGCTCGATGCGATGCTGCTCGCGAACCTGGCGCTGATCGCTCTCATCTGGCTCGACGCGACGCTTGCACCGCGCGTCGCGGCCGCTCCTTCGGATGCGCGGGTCACGGTGACCCGCGAGCCGCCCGCGGCGTTGTCGGTGGGTCACGCCGGCGAGGTGTTCTATCGTTGGGCCAACCACAGTAGCCGCACGGCACGGCTGGTCGTGCGCGAGATCCGGCCGGCGATACTCGGTGGACCGCAGCCGGCGCGGGGACTGCGCCTTCCCGCCGAGACAACGACGCCCGAGACGGTCCTCGTGGTTCCGCTGCGTCGTGGCCGGGAGGCATCCGGCTCCTTCTTTATCGACAGCTACGGCCCGCTCGGCTTAGGCCGGCGCCGGCTGCGGTTCGAGCTGCCGTGGGAGGTCGTCGTCTATCCTCCGCTCGTGTCCGTGCGGCTGCGCGCGTCGGTCGCCGAGGCGCTGCGGCGCCGCGAAGCGGGGATGAAGCCGATTCGCCAGCTCGGCGAAGGCCGGCTGTTCGAATCGTTGCGCGAGTGGGGACCCGGGGATGACATCCGCCACATCGACTGGAAAGCGACCGCCCGGCGCGGCAAGGTCATCACCAGGCAATACGAAGCCGAGCGGCGCCAGCAGGTGCTGCTCGTGCTCGACACGGGACGCCTGATGACGGCGGACGTCGCGGCGGGCGTCGCGCGGCTCGACTTCGCGGTGCAGGCGGCGCTCGAGCTGGCATACGCCGCGGCGCAACACGACGACAACGTCGGCATCATGACGTTCGCCGACGGCGTGCAGCATTTCGTCGCGCCGGAGCGCGGCCGCACGGGCGTGCGCCGGGTGCTCGACGTGCTCGCCGAGGTCCAGCCGAAGCTCGTCGAGCCGGATTATCCGGGGGCGTTTCGGTATCTCGCCGCGCGCAATCGCAAGCGTGCGCTGACGGTGCTGTTCACCGATGTGATCGACCGGTTCGCGTCCGACGCGCTCGT
>DASTDR010000643.1:0-3248 GCA_035710265.1 Gemmatimonadales bacterium
TTTTCACTGCGTTACGGCTCCCATAATGAGGGGCGCAGTATAAAAGGGCGGTAAGGGGCGGTAAAGGGGCGGTACCGCCCCTACCGCCCCTTACCGCCGGATTCACTCACAAATCGGCTCCCGCTCCATCTGTACGGTCACGTGATGGATCCCGAGAGCCCTCATGCGGCCCTGGACCTCTTCCAACACCGGCTGGTTATCAGTCGGATTCTTCACCACCACATGGCCGCTCATGGCCACGACCCCGCTGGTGACGGTCCACAAATGCAGGTCGTGGACCGACTCGACACCCGGGACCGACGCGATCCGCTCATGAACCTCTGACAACGCGATGTGGCGCGGCGTTGCCTCGAGCAGCACATCGGTGCTCTCCTTCACCAGCCGCCACGCGCTCACCAGCACCAGCGCGCCGATCAGCACCGAGATCAGTGGATCGGCGAGTGTCCAGCCCGTCGTGAGCACGATCGCGCCGGCGAGGAGCGCGCCGACCGAGCCGAGCAGATCGCCCACGACGTGCAGATAGGCGCCGCGCTGGTTGAGCGAGTGTTGGTGGCCGCGATGCAGAATCGCCACGGCCGTGACGTTGGCGAGCAACCCGATCAGCGCGACGATCGCCAGCAGCCGGCCGTCCACGGCCGGTGGCGCGCGCAGCCGGCGCCATGCTTCGATCCCGATGCCGATCGCAATGAGGATGAGCACCGCGCCGTTGACCAGGGCCGCGAACACTTCGAGGCGCATGAATCCGAACGAGCGCTGCGCGGTCGCGGGGCGCTGCGCAATCCAGGCCGCGAACAGGGCGATCGCGAGCGCGGCGCCGTCAGCGAGCATGTGGCCGGCGTCGGCCAGCAAAGCCAGCGAGCCGGACAGCCAGCTTCCGGCGAGCTCGACCGCCATGACGATCAGCGTAATGGCGAACGCCAGCGTCAGGCGGCGCCGGGTGTCGGCGTTGAGCGGAGCGCGATAGGTGCAGTGGGCTTCAGCGGGCAGCACGGTGTATCCCTCGAGCCAAACATAATACCTTTAGGATGTGAGCGGCCTAGGCTGGCGCCTGCTGGCGGTCGTCGTGCTCGTGGCGGCGAACGCCTTCTTCGTAGCGGCAGAGTTCGCGCTGGTCGCGGCGCGGCGCACCCGCATCGAAGCGATGATCCGGCGCGGCGACCGCAAGGCTCGCACCGTGCGCCGGGCGCTGCACGACCTGTACCGGCAGCTGTCCGCCGCCCAGCTCGGCATCACCGTCGCGTCGATCCTTCTGGGCTACGTCGCGGAAGACACCGTCGCCCACCTGCTGCGCGACTGGTTTTCGTCACTGCCTCCCAGTCTCGATTTCCTCGCGCGCGGCAGCATCGCTTCGATCACGGCCGTCGCCGTGATCTCGTTCCTGCACGTCGTCGTCGGCGAGCAGGCGCCGAAGGCGTGGGCCATCACCCACCCTGAGGGCACCAGCCGCTGGATCGCCGCGCCGCTGATCTTCTTCTCCTGGATCACGCGTCCCTTCACCGAGCTGCTCAACTGGAGCTCCAACGTCGTGATCCGGATGCTCGGCATCAAGAATACCGGCACCGAGCACGACCGCGTGCATTCCCCGGAAGAGATCCGCATGCTCGTCGAGCAGAGCCGCAAGACCGGCGGCCTGGGCGCGGGCGACGCGCGGCTGCTCGAGGGCGTATTCGAGTTCAGCGAGAAGAACGCGCGGGACGTCATGACCCCGCGGACCGACATCGTCGCGCTCCCCGCGGGGGCCCCCCTCTCGGAAGCAGCCGATCGCGTAGCGGCGGCGGGGCGCTCGCGTTACCCCGTCACGGGCGAGTCCCTCGACGACGTCGTCGGGATCGTGCACGCGAAAGACATCCTGCGCGGGCTGCTGCTGGGCTCGGAGGCGCCGGTGCAGGACATCTCGCGCCCCGCGTTCTTCGTGCCTGGCACACGCGAGGTTGAAGACGTACTCGCCGACATGAAGCGGCAGAAGGTCCATCTGGCGATCGTGCTCGACGAGTTTGGCGGGACCGCCGGGCTCGTCACGATGGAAGACCTGCTCGAGGAAATCGTCGGGCCGATCTACGACGAATACGACCAGCCCGCCGTGGCATCGCCCGGGGCGGTCGCCGATGGACCGGGGACCAGTGGCGTCCCGATTCTGCCGGGGAGCGCGGAGGTCGGCGACGTGAACCGGCTGCTCAAGCTGCATCTCGACGACGCCGACTACACGACCATCGGCGGCCTGTTGTTCGGGAAACTCGGTCGTCTGCCGAAAGTCGGCGACCGCGTGAACCTCGAGGGGGCGACGTTCGAGATTCTCGAGATGGATGGGCGGCGGGTGGGCCGCGTCCGCGTCTGGCCCGCCACCGGTCAGCACGCCGCCGAACCGTCGACCTAGACCGCCGCCTCCCGCCGCGCCGCGGCGAGCTGCACCGCCAGCTCCAGCGCTGCACGCATCGACCCCGCGTCCGCGACTCCCTTCCCCGCGATGTCGAACGCGGTGCCGTGGTCCGGCGACGTCCGAATGAACGGCAGTCCCAGCGTCACGTTCACCCCGGCGCCGAAGCCCGAGACCTTTACCGCCGTCATCCCCACGTCGTGATAGGGCGCCAGCACCGCGTCGAATTCGCCGCGCAGCGCGCGCACGAACACGGTATCGGCGGGTAAGGGACCGGCGGCGCCCAGCTCGTCAGCGGCAGGCTGCAGAATCTTGTCGTCTTCGTCCCCGAACAACCCCCCCTCGCCGGCGTGCGGATTGATCGCGCACACGGCGAGGCGCGGCTCGGCGATGCCCCACCACTGTCTCAGCGACTCGTCGGCGATGCGCCCGGCCTGCACCACGCGCTCCGTCGTGACCATGCCGATCGCGTCGCGCAACGAGCAATGCGTCGTCACGAGCACGACGCGCAGCCGCCCGGTGGCCAGCATCATGGCGACCGGAACGTCACCGGCGACGTGAGCGAGGAACTCGGTGACGCCGGGATAGCGATACCCGGCTGCATGGAACGCGAGCTTGTGAACGGGGCCGGTCACGATCGCGTCCACCTCACCACGCAGCGCCATCCCCGCGGCGGTCTCGATCCCCGACGCCGCTTGCTTTCCGGCCTGAGCATCCGTAAGCGACTTGCCGCCCCACTCGCCGCTCCCGACGATCTTGACGTCGGCGGCGATGGGCTGGCGCAGCGCTTTCTGCACGACTTCCGGCCCAATCCCCCGCGGGTCACCCACCGCGACAGCCAGGCGTGGCCGGGGGGAGGGGGGCGGCGTTGTCA
>DASTDR010000644.1:0-5497 GCA_035710265.1 Gemmatimonadales bacterium
GTCAGCACTCTGTACGTGGCCAGCGTCGCCTCGTCCGGGTCTTTGTCTGGCGAAAGAGGCGGCGCGTCGTTGCGAAACTGCGCGAGGATCGAATCCACCCGGAGCTGCTGCTGTGGGCTGAGGGCGATGCCCTCGAGCATCGCGGTGAGTACCGGACTGGGCGTTGGGGCACTGGCCGCCGCCGGGGCCGGGGCAGGGGCAGGCGTGGGTTGCTGTGCGGCGGCGCGCGCCGGCGCCGTCACCAGCGCGACCGCTGCAAGACCAGCTGAGTACAAGGTCTTCATAACGCCCTCCTCCGAATGCACCGTTGGGCCAACGTTTGGCTACGGACCGACTTTCATGCTCGACGTAAGCGCCTGCGTGAGGTTGCGATCCCAAACCGTCTGCTGCCCGGGTGAGAGCACGGCGCGAATCGCATCGAGCGTCTGACGCGACAGCTCGCGGATCTGGCGCACAGTCGCGGAGTCGGGCTGCGTGCCGGCCGGCACGACCGGGGCCTGGCGGCCATAGCGCGCCCTGATCGAGTCCACGCGCACGCGCTGATCCGGCGTCAACGCGATGCCTTGCAGCAGCGAATTGAGCAATGGACTCGGTCCGCTGATCAGCGGCGTCGAGACGTCGGCCTTCGCGACCGTGGGGAACAGCTCCGGCATGCCCGACGCGAGCAGTGCGACCACGCCCGCGACGTTCAAGTCCCACACCGGCTGTTGTTCCGGCGTGAGCACGGCGCGTGCCTCCGCGAGCTCCTGGGTCACCAGTTCGCGCACCCGCTGCCGAATCGCCGGACTCGGACGGACACCGGGTGTGAACACCTGGAACTGGACGATGTAGCGCTCGCGGATCGAATCGAGCTTTGCTGATTGCTCGGGCGTGAGCGTGATTCCCTTGAACAGCTCCGCCACGACGTCCGGAGGCGGCTCGGTGCTATCAGAGCGCTGCGACGCCGGCGGTGTGCCGCCGAACAGGAAATTGGGCGCCGAGGATGGCACCGGCGCGGGCGCAGTGCGTTGCGCGTGCGCCACGCTCACCAGCGCAACCAAGAGTGCGATTGAGGTTGTCAGCGTCTTCATGTTACTGAGTAGATCCCCCGACGGCGTATGAGAGTGCGAACAGCAGATTGGCCGCCTTTACATTGAGCCGGGTCGTGGTCTGTTGTCCACCTTCGGTCGATCCCAGCGTCTGCCGCGTCCCGCTGCCGGCTGAGTATCCAAAGCCCAATGAACCCGACAGTCGTTCGCCGGTCAGCGAAAAGCCGGCCGTGAAGCGTTTCAGGTTTACCTGGCGGAACATCGAGAGACTCTGGTCCACCGGCGACTGATCCGTGGAGAATCCCACGTGCACCCGAATCGTGCGGGAGATGGGGCGGCTGCCGCCGATCGCGACGTTGACCACGGAGCGCGCGCTATTGGTCGTGGTTGTGAATGGAACGGTGGTTACCGTGGGTCCGGCGCCGCTGTCGATCGTCAATCGTCCGGCGACGTCACTCGCGTACAGCGCGTACGGGTCAACGGCGCCGAAATAGTGCACATCGATTTCCACCTCACCCTTGAAGACGTCGAACGCGGCACCCACGTCGGCCTCGAATGGCTGCCGGTAGTCCATCGTCACTTCCGGGTCGGCAAACACGAGATCCCGCACTTCGGCGTTGGTATAACGCGAATTCTGCAGCCGCATCCGGCTGCTGCCGAGCACGCGCATCCCCGGTGCCGAGATCCGCGTGCCGAACGAGATGCTCGGCGTGGCATCCCACTGCAACCCGAGCGTGGGCACGAGGTGCCAGACTTGTCCATCGGCGGAGAAGTCCCGCGTCGCAACCACGGTCGTGGTATCGACCACACGATCCGAAAAATCGATGGACTGGGTGAGGGTGGTGATCGCCATGCCCAGGCCCGCCCCCAGGCGCAGTCGTCCGATTCCGGCGCCGCCGGGGACATAGGCCGCTGACAGACTCGGAATCATCACGTCAAGGGTTACATCGGTCGCGTAGGCGAGCGCCTCGGTACCGCCGGGCATGAGGAGCGCGAGCTCGATGCTGCTCGGCTGCCACACCACGGGACTGGTGATCGCGAAGCCAAACCGCCAGTTGCGCGAGTTGATCACGTCTTCGCCCACGACGAAACTGAGCAGCGTCCCGATGCTGCTGATGCGCGAGCGTCCCTGGCTCGTGCCGAATCCTTCAAGCTCCATGCTCGTCCACTCGTACGCAGTGGCGCTCGCGTTCAACGCGCTCCGACGGCTCTGGCCCAGCCCGGCCGGATTGTACCAGGCGGCGGCCGCATCGTTGGTGCGGGCCACGAAGGCGCCGCCTTCGATCCCTTCGCGCTGTCCGATCGGGAGCCGGTCGTAGTTCGGCAGAATCAGACTTGGGGGGACGGAGGCGGTCTGCGCCCCGCAGGGTGTGGCACCGGCCAGCCCGGCGAATGCGGTCATACAGAGGATCTGCCGAGCGCGGGTCATGTTCACGAGACCTCCATCAAACAACCGAACGACCGCCCCGGCTATTGCCCGAAGGGGTACCCTTTTGTCTCATGCCGTGAGGGGTAGCGTGAGCATGAGATTCGCGCTTGCCGTGCGCGTCTTCCTCCCTGTCTTCACGATCGCGCTGCTCAGCGCGACGCCGCTCTTTGGCCAAAAAGCCGACACGGTCGTGCTTCGTAACGGCGACCGCGTCGTGGGCGAGATTAAGAGCCTCGATCGCGACGTGCTCACCTATAAGACCGACGACATGGGCACCCTCGCGATCAAATGGGACAAGATCCACCGGATCTCGAGCCCCCGGTACTTCGAAGTCGAGGAAGCATCCGGCGTCCGTCATTACGGGTCGCTGCGCGCGGGCCCCCTGGTCGAGCAGATGCTCGTCGAGGTGTCGACATTCAGTGACACGCTCGAGCACGAGCAGGTCGTGCGCATCACACCGATTGGCCGGGGTTTCCTCGAGCGTTTGGACGGCAACATTTCACTTGGTTTCACATTTCAGCGCGCCAACCGGATGCGGAGTCTCAGCCTCGACGCGAACGTCAAACATCGGACGCAGACCCGGCTGACCGGATTGCGCGTGAATACCTACTTCCAGGGCGAGGACAGTAACGAACCCACGAGCCGGAACACGATTGCGCTCAACGAGCAGCGATTCCTGAGCCGGCGCTACGTGCTCGGAGGGACCGGCCGGCTCGAACAAAACGAGGAGCTCGACCTCGAGCTCCGCGTGCTGCTCTCCTTCGGCGGCGGGCGATTCCTGAGGCAGAGTAATCGCGCGGCGCTGCTCGTGACCGGCGCGCTTGCATTCACCAACGAGCAGTTCGTGGCCAGTTCGGCGACGACGAATCTGGAAGGGGTCGTCAGCGTGGGGTGGGAGTATTACCGGCGCGACACGCCCAAATCGGACCTCCAGACCACCCTTCAGGTCTTTCCGAACCTCACCGACTTGGGCCGCGTGCGAACCGATTTCCAGGCCAGCATTACGCACGAATTCGTGAAGGACTTCACGACCGGCTTCACGCTGTTCGATCAGTACGACAACCGCCCACCGTCAGGAACCGGCGCCTCTCACGACTACGGCGTCACGCTGACGATGGGCTGGTCGTTCTAGGCGCTACTTCAAGTCACGCAGCAGGTCGTCGACCGCGCGTTGCACATTCTCCTGCGAGACCCGCGCCGTCTCGGTGACTTCCTTCTTGAAGAGGCCCTGCCACGCGACCTTACCCGACGCGCGGTCACGCACGATCACGAGCAGGCCGCCTTGCTTGTAATCGTATGGGGTGGTCGTACTGGTCGCAAAGCTGGGCGCGCCGTAGTAGCCCCAGCCGTACCCGCCCCAGTAGGGGGTCGGTGCGCCGGACGTGGTCACCGTGGTCTGCAGCACGGTCTCGCGCTTGATGCCGATGTGATAGGTCACGAGCACGTTCGCCTGCGACGGATCGCTCACCAGTTTCCAGCCATCGCGTTGCAGGGTGTTTTCGATCGCCGCCTGCACGTGCTGATGCAGCAGGGGATTCTGCGCAGCCGGATCCAGCTCGTAGTGGCTGATCGTGTCGCGCGTCCCCCAGGCCCAGCTCGGTTGCTTGGGGAACGGCACGGACGAGTCGCGGTTCGTCGTAATGTCCGGTCCGCAGGCCGCGGCGCACAGGACGGTGACCAGGGCGAGATGTCGCATCACAACTCCCTCCAAAGAAAACCGATGGCTTATCGAACGACGATGCTTCCCGTTTGGCCGGGATGAACCGTACAGGCGTAGTTGAAGGTGCCGGCCGTCTGAAAGACGATGCTGTGCAAGCCGGTGCTCTGCGTCTGGCTGCTCAGCAGGGGATCATTGAACGTCACGTTGTGCTGCGCCGTGGTGTCGCTCCACACCCACGTCACGATTCCACCCCGGCTCAGGTTGACGAGCGTCGGCGAAAAGGCGCCGCTTTGGACCTGCACCGACGCGAGTAGCGAGCCGCTGCCGGTCCCGGTGGTGTCCGTCCGCATCACGCCGATGAATCCGGATCCTTCCCCGCAGCCCAGCAGGGCGATCAGGAGCCACACAGGGGCTCGCAACATGACCGAACCTTGTGGCCGGGGCGCGCTTAGGGGATAGAGCACTTTGGGGCAATGCCCGGCGCGCCGCCCGCGTCCCATTCTCTTTGCATGCCGTTTGCCCGCTCGGCCCGGATGTCGGCGACGCTCCTGATCGCCGGAAGTGTGGGCATCTGGCTGGCCTTCATCGTCGGCGGTGCCGCGCGCGGTATCATCCGTCCCGATCCCTTCGCCCGCCGGCTGGCGGGCGCATTGTCGGACGAGCGCGTCTCGCGGTACGTGGCCGCGCGTATCACGGACGCGATCATCGAGCAGCGTCCCAATCTCGTCAGCGTCCGCTCGATCATCGAGCCGTCGGTCGGCACCGTGGTTGCCTCGGCGCCGTTCCGCGCCGTCGTGCGAACCTCCGCTCGCGCGGCACATCGCTCGCTGTTCGAGTCGGGCAAGAACGTCGTGCTGTCGCTCCCCGATGTCGCGGTCCTCGTGCGCTCCGCGCTGACGCGCGCGAATCCGGAGCTCGCCAGCAAGATCCCGCCGAGCATTGAGGCGAGTCTCGCGTCGTCTGAGGCGGAGCAGGCGTTCACGCGGTTCATTACCGCCTGGGGTTTGGTCGGCCGTATCCTGTGGGCCGCATGGATCGTGCTGATCCTGGGTCTCGGTGCCTTCGTGGCGGGCATCTGGGTGGCCCCGGACCGCCAGAACGCACTGGTCCGAACCGGCGCTGCGTTCGGTGCAGTCGCGTTGGCCCTCATCGCCGTGCTGCCGGCGGGCCGACTGCTCGCCGCGTCGATCACGCCCGATCCCGAGCTGCGGGGTGTGGTGCACGGCGTCTGGGTGGCGTATTTCGCGCCGGTCAAACTCGGAGCGGTGATTGCGGCGTGCATCGGGGTCGTCCTGGTTTCCGCCGGCTCGACCATGCTCGAAGCGCTGGATCCGTGGATGCGGCTCAAGGCGTTCGGACGCTGGCTCACTGAGCCACTCC
>DASTDR010000645.1:0-4619 GCA_035710265.1 Gemmatimonadales bacterium
CCGAAGTTCCGCACGCCGGGGATGGCGCGCAGCTCCTTACTCGACTGGACCGTGATCCGGTACATCTCCGGATGCGACGTAGCCGGCTTCGTCACCCAGTGCATCAGGAAGTCGCGTTCCTTGAAATCCGGCAGCAGCGACTTCCCGAGGCGCGGCGCCACGACGACGCCGGCCAGCGCGATGATGCCCACCGCCACGTACGCGCGGCGGGGCACCTGGACGATCCGCGCCAACAGGGCCTGATAGCGGGTCTGGAGCCACCGCGCCAGCGGAGAGCCGTGCTCCTTGAGCGGCGCGTTGCGCAGCAGCAGCATGCCCATCGCCGGGGTAACGGTCAGCGCCACCACGAGCGAGGCGAGGACGGCGAGCCCGTACGAAATCGCCAGCGGCCGGAAGAACGCGCCGGACAGGCCCTGCATGAAGAACACCGGGAGCAACGCCACTACGTCGATCAGCGTGGCGTAAATGATGGCGCTGCGCACCTCGAGCGAGCCTTCGAGGATGATCCGGGCGGTGGACTTGGTGCCGCCCTCCTTCCGATGCTGGCGCAAGCGACGGACGATGTTCTCGATGTCAATGATGGCGTCGTCCACGACGACGCCGACGGCGATCACGAAGCCCGCCAGCACCATCGTATTGATCGCCGCCCCGCGGAGGTACAACACCAGCGCCCCGGCGATGAGCGACAGCGGGATCGCGACGACGCTGATCAAAGCCGGACGCCAGTCGAACAAGAAGAAGGCAAGCACCAGGATCACGAGCACGCAGGCGATCAGCAGTGCCTTGTTGAGATTGTGAATCGACAGCTCGATGTACGTGGCGGGCCGGAAGATTTTGGCGTCGATCTCGACGCCGGGCAGCCCGGGCTGGAGCTCAGCGAGCGCCGCGTCCACGCCCCGAGTCACCTCGAGCGTGTTCGCCCACGGGAGCTTCTCGACGATCAGCATGAGGCCGGGACCGTCGTTGATGACGGCGTCCCCAACCAGCGGCCACGTATCCCACACGATGTTGGCCACGTCCCCGAGGTGCACCGTCTTGCCGTTGGTCGTCTGGACGGGCACGCGAGCCACGTCCTCCGGATCGATCACCGGCTGGACGTGCAGCATCGGGAGCCGCTGATTGGGCGTGTCGATGAACCCCTCGGTCTGGGTCTTCGCGGAAGCGGAGTACGGCACCAGCCCGAAGTCGAGAGTTTCGGAGGTGACTTCGTGGATCCGGTTCATCGACACACCATGGCGGCGTGCCCGCTCCGGATCGACCTGCACCGTGAACATCTTGATCCGCTCACCCCACATCGGCACGTTGGCCACGCCGGGCACCTGCAGCAGGCGGAACTTGATCGTCCAATAGGCGATCATCGACAGATCCATCAGGTCGTACTTCGTCGAGGACAGCCCGATCTTCATCACCCGGCTCGTTGCCGAGAGCGGCTGGAGCATCACGGGCGCCGCCGTTGCCGAGGACGGCAGGTTGGCGATCGCCAGATTGAGGCGCTCCTGCACCAGCTGCCGCGCATAGAGGATGTCGGTGCCGCGCTTGAACTGCAGCACGATCTGGGAGAGCCCGTTCACCGACCGGGAGCGCACCACGTCGAGCTCCGGCGTGCCCATGAGCACCAACTCCATCGGGTTGGTGATCTGGTCCTCGATCTCGGCGGAGGACATCCCCTGGCCTTCGGTCTGCACTTCCACCCGGGGCGGCGCGAACTCCGGGAAGACGTCCACCGGCATGTGGCGCAGCCGGGCGACGCCGAAGAACACCAGCGCGGTGGCGCTCGCGAGCACGAGGTAGCGGAACTTCAGGCTGGAGGCAACGATCCAACGCATCATGGCCGCGATCTCCCGGTGGACTTAGTGACCGATCTCGAACTCGGCCCCGAACAATTCCGCCCCGCCCACCGTGACCACCAGTGTGCCGAGCGGCGGACCGTCCGACAACACCGCCTGGTCTCCATCGATGTAATCGATCACGATGCGGTGGCGGATGAAGACCAGAGGCTCCGGGCTGGTGTACACCCAGGTCTCACCCCGCGCGTCGTACAGCACCGCGCTGTAGGGAACCACCATCCGCTGCGACGCTGACCGTCCTGCCCGCACCTGACGCATCACCTGGGCCTGACGAACTGCCGCCGTCTTGATGTCGAGCCGCTCGGCCGCTCGCGCGGTCAACGTCACCTTGTGCAGCTCCGTCCCCGCGATCGGCTCCACGTGGGCCGGTTTGTTCTCAGTGGCTTTCACGCTGGCAGGTTTGCACCCCGCGAGGGTCACACCGCACACCAGGATCGGAACCACGGTCATCCATCGGTTTCTGCGCGACATCGCTACCTCGGCGGTTGAAGAGTGAGCGGGTCGAACGTCGTTCGCGTTACTCAAGAGCCACCAGCATCGATCTGTTTGCGCCGGTGCCGGTACACGAAGAAGATCACGAGAATGAGCAGGACGGGCCCGCCGATCGCGAACGGCATCACGCCGCCGGGATTGAGCCGTGTGTACGGCGTGACCGTCAGGTGGATTGCCGGGCTGCTGACCGGATGGCTCGTGGTGGCCGCATCGTGGGGCGGGGGGATGACGACCATGTACACCATGTAATTGCCGTCCAGAATCGCGTTCACCCGCCAGTCGTGGGTGACGGACTGTCCCGGCGCGATCGGATCAGTGTACTGCGTCCGCTGCGGCGACCAGTCCTCCGGATCGACGATTTCGCCCTTGGCGTTGAGGTTGATGATGTTCATCGCCACGATGAGCGGGGACGTCGGCGTCGCGGCGGTGTTCGTCAGCGTCGTCTTGTACAGCACCGGAGTGCCCGCCCGCACTGTCGTGGCTCCCAGATCGATACCCACGTCGAGCGAGGGTGTCGTGACGAGGGCTGTCGCCGCCTGCGCCGGCGGCTGGTCTTGCGCTAGAGCCGGAGCCGCGCCGAATGCCAGCAGCGCGGCAACCAACAGTGCGGCGACGGCTCGGACTTGCGATGACACGAGTCGCAGGGCCCTGCCGCCCTCGAGGCGCAGGCCGGGACTCGCAAACCAGAAGAGCAGTGCCATGATGACAACGGCGAACACGACAGTCGACACGCCCCAGGTCCACATCGCTCCGGGTCCGTACGTGTCCATCAGCCCTTTGTTGTTGGTCAGGACTTTTGAGAGAAACACGCGCTCGGCCGCCATTGGATTCACCCACTGCAAAAGGGTTCCCATGAAACCGCCCTGTGCCCGGCCCGGCAGCTGCGTCGGGAGCAGAAACAGGAGGTAGGAGCAGAGACTGACGAACAGGCTGGTCTTGTTGGAGTTGCACCAAAAACTGATGAACATCCCCAGCGCCGTGAACGCTGGCGCGAGGAGGGCACCCCAGACCGCCCCCCAGAACACGGCCGGCCCGAAGACGTCGTTGCCCTGGGACAGGACTTTCAGATAGGGAATGGCGATGACGACGCCGACGGGCCACGGCGAAAGCGCGGCCAGAAACTTGCCAACCACCATCTGCCGGCGGCTCACCGGCGTCACCAACAGCGCTTCGAGCGTGGCGCGCTCGCGCTCGCCGCTCAGGGCGTCCGCGCCGAGGATCAGGCCCACGAACACCGCACCCACCATCGCGGCCTTGAGCAGCTCGTATACCATCTCCTCAGGCGGTACCAGGCTGAGGACGCTGTCTCGAGCCATGATGTACGAATAGCCGCCCAGCACGATCGCGAGGATGAGGCAGAGCCACATCGCCTTCCCGCCGATCCACAGGTCGCCCAACTCTTTCTTGAACACGAGCCACCAGGTGCCGGACACGGGGCCCATCGGCGGAGCGTTGACGCGTGGCTTGCCGCCAGTGACGCGGGGCTCTACACGGGGTTCCGGGATGGGAGCGATCTCGGCAGGGGCGGCGCTCACGAGCGGCTGCGCCGGCACCACGCGAGCGGGACGCAGACGATCCCAGAATGACCGGACCCTTCGGGCCATCGCCGGTTCAAGACGCAGGCGCGGGCCGGCATACCAAAACAGGAAAGCGAGCAGCGCGACGGTGAACAGGATCGGTGCGGTGTGCCAATACCACAGGTCGGCCGCCGGTAGTCCGTTTGCCATCGTCTTCCACAGGAACCGCAGCGGTGCGGCCACCGGGTTGATGATGACGCTCATCTCCGCCCGGGTCCACTGCTCGGCGCTGCGTTGGATCTTGGCCGGCCCACCCATCAACTCGGTGGGCAAGAGCAGCACCAGGAAGAGACACAAACTCACCAGCATGCTGGTGCGGTTGCTGTTGCACCAGATGCTCACCAGCATCCCCATGCCCGCCATGGCCGGGGCCAGGAGCGTCCCCAGCAGCGGACCCCAGACCATGGCCTGGCCCAGCATTTTCGGCGTCTCGGCCAGCTGGATCCACATGGGGATCGCGATCACGAGCGCCACGGGCCAGGGCGATGTCGCCGCGAGCAGCTTGCCGAGAGCGACTTGCCCGCGACTCGCCGGACTGAGCAGCAGCCCCTCCAGCGTCGACCGATCGCGCTCTCCACTGAAGCTGTCCGCGCCGATGATCAGGCAGATGAACACGCCGACGACGATGGAGATCTTCACCAGCTCCACGACCATTTCCCGCGTCGGCAACAGCTTGACTTCCGCGTTGCTCGCGAGGACGAAC
>DASTDR010000646.1:0-5813 GCA_035710265.1 Gemmatimonadales bacterium
GGCGAGCTCGGCCAGGACTTCGTTGCGCTTCTCTTCGTCGGCCGCGTTGACATTGAAGTACAGCGTCTTGCGGCCGATCTGCTCGATGTCGCGCCGGATCGCAGCCACGTGCTCGAGCCCCGCTTTGCGGTCCAGGTGGACGCCCGCGATGTCATAACCGGCCTGCGCGAGTGCGCGGGCCGCGCCTTCACCGAACCCGCTCGAGGCTCCGAGAATCAGCGCCCATTTGGACGCTTTCAGTTGCGCGTGTGGGGTTTCTGTCATGGCGGTATAATAGCGTCCGCCCTATGAGAAGCCACGGATGGATGGGAATCGGCCTGATTGCTGGGGTTTTCCTCGGTCTGCTCGCCGAATATCTCGACCGGCGGGGATCTCCCGGCTTCGCCGCATTCCTCGGCGGGCTTCGCCCGCTCGGCTTGCTGTTCGTGAATCTACTGTCGATGGTGGTGATTCCTCTGGTCGCCAGCGCGTTGTTCTCCGGCATCGCGAAGCTCGGCGACGTGCGGACAGTCGGCCGCCTGGTCACGCGCACGCTGGCGTTCTTCTGGGCCACTGCGATCGTCGCGATCGCCCTGGGGTTCCTGGTGGGCTCGGCCATCCTGCCCGATACCGCGCTGACACCCGAGCAGCAGACTGCACTGCGGGCGGCGTCCGGCGCCGACCTCGGGTTCATTCAGCGCGCCGCTGACAACATCCCATCGGGGCTCGATTTCATTGTCCAGCTCGTCCCGGCCAATCCGTTCAAGGCCGCCGCGGACGGGAATCTCCTGCCGGTGATCGTGTTCGTGACGATCTTCGGGATTGCCGCGGCGGCGCTCCCCCTCGAGAAGCGCGCGCCGCTCACCGCCATCAGCGACTCGGTAACCGAGGTGCTGATTCGGGTCATCCATTGGGTTCTGTGGGTTGCGCCCATTGGCATCTTCGCGCTGGTCGCATCGATGATTGCGCTGTCGGGCTGGAGCCTGTTCCGAGCGATGCTGTCGTTCATCGCGGCGGTGATCATCGGGGTGCTGCTGTTCCTCGCGGCCGTGTATCTGCCGAGTGTGGCCTGGGTTGGGAGACGCTCTCCACGCGAGTTTCTGCGCGCGGCGTTTCCTTCGATGCTCATGGGCTTCTCCGCGACCTCGTCGATGGCCGCGCTGCCGCTGATGGTCGACGCGGCGGACAAGGAGCTCCGCCTGCCGCGTCCCGTTTCGGGGTTCGTGCTGCCCCTCGCGGCCACGCTCAATCGCGGGGGAAGCGCAGTGTTCCAGGCGATCGCGGTCGTGTTCATCGCTCGGCTCTACGGCATTCCGTTTGGCTCCGCCGAGATGCTCGCCGCCGGCGCCGCCGTATTTCTCTCCTCGCTCACGGTGGGATCGGTCCCCTCCGCGAGCGTGATCAGCATGCTCCCCGCCCTCCAATCGGTCGGCCTGCCGATTGCCGGCCTCACGATCCTGATCGGCCTGGACCGCATCCCCGACATGTTCCGGACCATGACAAACGTCACGGGGCACCTCACCAGCGCCGTCGTTGTGACGGCTCTCGAACCCAGTCGCGCGAACGGCAGGGGCTAGAAGAACAGGGTCGCGACCAGTGAGGCGGCCACGGCCGAGCCACCAATCTGCCAGGAACGCGACTTGGTGACCGTACCATTCTGTTGCTCGCCTCGCTGTGTGCCGCTCAAGTATGACAACCCAGCCGAGCCCAGGACGCCGAGACCCAGCTGGGGCGTCACAAGGTAGGTGGCCCCAAGATCTCCGAACACGCCACCAGTCCAAGTGTTGTACTCTACTGAGCTGCCCAGGCCCGTGCCGGCGTTGTGATCGAAACCCGCGCGCACGCCGATCGTGTAATGAGCGACGACCTTGGTCGCGCTACCACGGTAGCCCCGCCATCCGAACCGCACTTGTGTAAACGCCTCGGAGTCCAGACCTAGAAAGTGCGACCCTGTCGAGTCCTCGATCAATCTTTCGCGGTGCCCACCGCCCAGCTGGAGATCGAACACCAGCGCGCGCGTCGGAGAACGGAACTTCAGGAAACCAAGCGAGGTGAATCCGGACCCGATCGCGAATTGTGTCGCCCATTGGCCTCGGCGAAACGGAGTGAGCGCGCGAGCAGTAGAGTCTTGAGCAGTCAGCGAGAAAGGAGCGGCAAGCATCGGGAGCAGCAGCAGGCGCGTGTACATGGCAGACCCGGTTGAGTGGAGTTCCGGAGTCTGCTCGAGGGTGCGTCATGCGGGCAACACGAACCGCACCAAGAGTCATAACGGCGGTGCTAGCTGAAAAGCACCTGCTGGGCGAGGACGATGCCGGCGACGACGCTGGCAGCCGCCGCACCGACGTGAATCACCGTCGCCCAACGCGCGCCGCGCTGCGACGCCCGCCGGACCAGCACGGACAGCGTAAGCGACACAGCGAGCATGCCGAGCATCGTACCGGCGCCGAACGCCGCGAAATAGACCAGGCGCGCCGAGCCCTCCGGAACCGCGGCCACGAGCAGGGCGGCGATCGCGCCGCTGCCCGCGAGGCCGTGGGCGACGCCGAAGCCCAGTGAGCGCCGCGCGTCGACCTTGTGGCCGTGTTCGTGACCGGTGCCGGCAGTGTGACTGTGAAGATGGAAATGCGCCCCGGCAGCAGGATGCGCGTGTTGATGCAGGTGCCAGCGACCGCGGAGATAGCGCCAGATCACAATGCTCCCCAGCAGCACGAGGAGCGCAGCGACCAGCAGCTCGGCGGCCGGCCAGAACCGCTCGGGCACCTGGATGCCGAGCACGATTATGAAGAGAACGACGATCCCGACCGTGGCTGTATGTCCCAGGCCCCAGATCAGCCCAAGGCGGGCGGCGCCCCAGAGGCGGGCGCCTGGGCGGGTGGCCAGCGTCGACACGGCCGCAAGATGGTCTGGCTCAAAGGCATGGCGCAGGCCTAACAGGCCACCCACGGCCAGAACGGCTACAATAGAAGGCGTCATTTCCGAGGGCCGAAATCTAACTACAACCTTTTGGCCTGCTTGCATATCCAACACCGTGCATGCCCCGACAGGTGCTCGAGGACACTCTGACTGCTGACTCAATCGCGGCTGATACGGCACTCGCGGCAAGCGGGGATGCCAGCGCCTTTGAGCGGCTCTACCGGACCCACGTTGCACGGGTCCACACCTTGGTGCGCCGCATGCTGGATGCGGACGAAGCGGATGACGTCACGCAGGACGTCTTCATCCGCGCCTGGCAGAAGCTGTCGACGTTCCGCGGCGAGTCGGCGTTCGGGACCTGGCTGCACCGGCTGGCGGTGAACGTAGTGCTGGCGCGGCGCAAGACCGTGGGTATCGAGCGCGGGCGCTTCATCATGGATGACGAACCGCTCGATGACGCAACGAGCAAACCGGTGACGCCCGAGCTCTCGATGGATTTCGAGGAAGCGCTCGCGAGCCTCCCGGAAGGAGCACGGCAGGTGTTCGTGTTGCACGACGTGGAGGGGTATCGCCACGAGGAAATTGCGCGCATGCTCGGTGTCGTCCCGGGCACGTCGAAATCGCAGCTGCATCATGCGCGGATGGCGCTGCGGAGGCACTTGGAACGATGAACGATCTCTGGACCAATCGGCTGTCTGAGTACATCGACGGCGAGCTCGACAACTCGGAGCGCGCGGCGCTCGAAGCGCACCTCGCGACGTGCGGGCACTGCTACGCGACGTTGGCGGACCTGCGCCAGGTCGTCGCGCGCGCGAAGACGCTCGAGGATCGCGAGCCGGCGAAGGATCTCTGGACTGGGATCCGTGCGGGGCTGACGGAAGAGCGTGGGGCCCGGCTGACCCCGGGCCGCCTGCCCGGGGTGAGCCGGCGCTTCAGCTTCAGCGTGCCGCAATTGCTCGCCGCAAGCATCGCCCTGGCGTTCATCTCGGGTGGCGGCATGTGGATGGCACTCAAGCCGGGTAAGGGCGTGACAACTGTCGTCGGAACTCGGCCGCCGGACCCCAGGGGAGAACGCTTCACACCGGTGACGTGGACGTCGCAGACCGACCAGGCCGTCGCGGAGTTGGAGGATGCGCTCACCCGCAACGAGAGCCAGCTCGATACGGCCACGGTGCGCGTCGTGCGGCAGAGTCTGGCCGTCATCGATCGGGCGATCACCGACGCGCGTGCGGCGCTGTTGCGTGACCCCGGAAACACGTACTTGAATCTCCACCTCGCCAATACGATGCGGCGCAAGGTGGAGCTGCTGCGGCGCATCAACGCGCTCGCGGTAGAATCCTAGGAGGGTTGAAGCAATGCTGACCACGCTGGCCGCCCTGACCATCGCTTCTCTGGCCATGCAACAGACAGACACGACGTTCGCCGTACCGGCCGGCGCGAGTCTTAACGTCAACAATTTCGGCGGGGCGATCATCGTCCACGGCTGGAATCAGAACACCATGAAGGTGCACGCCGAGCACAGTCGCCGCGGGCGGGTCGAAGTATCGGTCGTCGGCAGCACCGTCACCGTCAAAGCCGGCAGCCGCCAGGGCGCGCCGTCGGTCGTCGACATGGAAATCACCGTGCCCGCGGCGACACCGCTGAATTTGAGCGGCCACTACGCGGAAATCACGATCGACGGCGTAACGGGCCCCATCCGCGCCGAGACCGTGGAAGGCGAAGTCGTCGTGAAGGGTGGACGGGGCAATATCACCCTGAGCTCGATCCAGGGCTCGGTGTCACTCGCGGATGCCTCGGGCCGTATTGAATTGACGTCGGTCAATGAGGACATCGACGTGGATAACGTCACGGGCGAGATCAAGATCGAAGCGACCAACGGTGAAGTGACGATGACGAGGATCCGCTCGTCGAGCGTCGAGGCCGCCACGATCAACGGCGACGTCGTATACGACGGCACGATCAACGACGGTGGATCGTACAGCTTCACCTCGCACAATGGCGACATCACCGTCACGATCCCCGAGAAAGCCAACGTGTCGATCACGGGCGCCACGGCCAACGGCGACCTCGATCCCAGCTTCCCGCTGCCGTTCACAGGCCAGCCGGGCAAGCGCCGCTACAACTTCAAACTCGGGACCGGCAGCGCACGTCTCGAGGTCGAGTCGTTCCAAGGCGATATCCAGCTGCGGCGTCCCGGCGAAGTGGATCGGCAACCGAAGAACAACAAGCGCAACGACTCGAACCACGAGTACAATTTCGACTTCGATTTCGACTTCGATTTCAGTGCCGATTCGAACCTGAAGGACGTCGTCAGTTACGCGAGTCAGTACGCGTCGCAGTACGCCAAGGACTACGCGCCACGCTACGCGAAGATGTACTCGCGCCTGTACCGTCAGTACTCGCATTAGAAAGGAAGCAGCAATGCGCATTCCAGGATTCGTTGCGGTGTTGTGCGTAGCCGCCGTGGGCATCGCCGGCGCGCAGGATTTCAACTGGCGCGGTCGCCTCGCGCAGGGCAAGAAGCTCGAGATCAAGGGCGTGAACGGCGACGTGCGCGCGGTGCTGTCGAACGGCTCCGACGCGGTCGTGAACGCGACCAGGCACGCGAACCGTTCCGACCCCGACGAGGTCGAGATCAAGGTGGTGGAGTCCGAGGACGGGATCACGATCTGCGCGGTCTACCCGACGCCGCCCCGCGCACGGCGCGAGAACAGCTGCGAGCCCGGTGAGCGCTGGCACTCGAGCACGGAGGACAACGACGTCACCGTGGATTTTGAGGTCCAGGTGCCGGCGGGTGTCCGGTTCGATGGGCGGACCGTCAACGGCGAGATGTCGGTAGAAGGCCTCAAGGCGGACGTGCATGCCAGTACGGTGAACGGCAGCGTGCGCGTGACGACGACGGGACTCGCCGAGGCGTCGAC
>DASTDR010000647.1:0-25975 GCA_035710265.1 Gemmatimonadales bacterium
TACTACGTGTCGCAGAAGTTCGCGCTCGCGATCGACCTGCAGTACGAGACCGTCGCCATCGGCATCGTGCCGGAGATCTCGGCCGACGTGACCGCCGAGAACCTCGGCACCGAGTTCGCGTTCGACCAGCGGCTGCTCGACAACATCTTCCAGGAGCTGGAGCCGGCGGCCACCGCGCCCCAGGGCCCGCCGCCCGGACTTGCGAAAAAAGTCGAGGACCCGCTCGCGCTCGCGCGTGACTACGTGAGCAAGGGGATGATGGATCTCGCCGTCGCGGAAGCGAACCGCGCCGTGCAGCGCGGGGCGGATCGCGGGCAGGCCGCAACGCTGCTCGGCGATATCTATTCCCGGCGCGGCCTGCACGGCGAAGCCCTGGAGCGCTACCGCGAGGCCCGCACGCTCGACGGCACGAACGCCGGCGCCGCACTCGGCGAAGTGAAGAGTCTGCTCGCGGCGCACCGTGGCGCGGAAGCGCTTCCGCTGGCCGAGGAGCTGGTCGGCAAGACGCCCGACGACGTCGAGGTGCTCGTGGCAGCCGCGAAGGCGCGCGCGGCGACCGGAGATGCGGCCGGCGCGTTGACCGCCTTGGGCCAGGCGCAAACCCGCGCGCCCGCCCGCGCCGACCTGCACAAGCTGCAGGGCGACATCGCGCTCAAGGTCGGCGATCGCCAGGGCGCTCGCGCCGCCTACCGTGCCGCGCTCGATCTCGATCAGGGCTTCGTGCAGGTCTGGCTCGACCTCGGAAAACTGTACGAGCACGACGAGGCATGGCCGCAGGCGCGGAGCGCGTACGAGGCGGCGCTCGACGCGCTCCCCACGTTCCACGAAGCGAATCTCGCGCTGGCCGACTTGCTGCGCCGGACCGGCAGCGTGCGGAGCGCCGTCGTTCGGCTCGCCGAAATGCTGGAGCAGGATCCATACGACATGGACGCGCTCCTGCTGCTCGGGCGGGCGCTGCTCGACGGCAAGCGGCACGAGGAGGCGCTCGAAGCGTTCCGGCGCGCCCTGAAGTTCGATCCGGAGCACACCGGTGCGCTCTTCCACCTGGGTGCGACGCTCGCGCGGCTGCAGCGCTACAGCGAAGCAGTCGCCGCCTGGGATCGGGTCACCCGCATCGATCCCGCGGGCCCGTTCGCGCAGCGCGCGCGCATGCACGCGCGCACCGCGGTCGATCTGCAGCACATCTTTTCCACCTCGGACGCGGCCTAGCGCATGGCCATCGAGGGCCCGCTTCGCGAGCTTGGGATCCACGACGTCTTCCAGCTGCTCGACCTGAGCCGGAAGACCGGGGCGCTGCGGGTCACCTCGGAGCTGCGGCACAACGAGGGCAAGATCTATTTCGACAGTGGGGTCGTGGTCTCGGCGGAGATCCGGAGCAATCCGCATCCGCTCGGTGCGATGCTGCTGCGCACCGGCAAGATCACGGAGGCCGATCTCTCGCGCGCGCGCGACATGCAGCAGCGCCAGGGCGACAAGCGCCGGCTGGGGGAAATCCTCGTCGCGCTGGGCGTCATCACCAAAGGCGAGGTGGAGCGGCAGATCCGGTTTCAGATCGAGGAAGTCGTCTTCGAAGTGATGAGCTGGAACGAGGGCTATTTCTCGTTTGCGGACGAGGTCGAGAGCACGGTGCCGACGGAGCTGACGGTCCGCATTCCCGTCGAGGCGTTGCTCATGGAGGGCGCGCGCCGTATCGATGAGTGGTCACGAATCGAGAATCGGATCTCACACGTCGGGGTCGTGCCGTCGCTCGCACCGCCGCCCGAAGGCGGAGGAGGGGAGCTGGACCTGCTGCCGCCCGAGTGGGAAGTGCTGGCGTTGATCGACGGCGAACGCTCCGTGCGCTCGATCGCCACCGAGCTGGGGCGCTCGGACTTCGACGTCGCCAAGACCCTGTTCGGGCTGGAAAGCGCCGGCGTCATCGTCCTCATGGATCCCGGCGCCAATCGGCGGGGACGGCCCAGCGCCGCGGGTGATGTGACCGAGCAGGTCGCCAAAGCCGAGCGCGCGCTGCAATCGAAAGACCTGGACGCCGCGCGCGCCGCCGCAGAGCAGGCGAGCAACATGCAGCCGCACGATGCCACGATTCATCTCTTGCTGGGGCGCATTCACCTCGCGCAGGGACACGCGTCCGCCGCCGCCGAAGACCTGCGCCGCGCGCTGCGGCTCGATCCGCTGCTGGCGGCAGCCCATCGCCAGCTTGGATTCGCGCTCGTCGCAATGGGCCGCTTCGCCGAGGCGCTGGCGAGTTGGGACCAGTGGGACCGTTTGGCGGGGCGGAGCGCGGACGAAGAAACCCACCGCTCCACCGTGGACCGCGCGCGCCAGGCTGCCCGGGTGTTCGCCAGTGGCTGACGACATTCGCGCGCTGTCCGCCCAGCTCGCGCAAGACCCGCAGAGCCTCGTGTTTCTGCGGTTGGGAGAAGCGCTGCGCCGCAAAGGCCAGCTCGACGCGGCGCTGCGCGTCGCGGTGAACGGCCTCGAGCGCCATCCGCATCTCGCCGACGCGCACGATCTGTACGCGCGCGTGCTGACGGATAAGCATGACTACGAGCGGGCGTTCGACGAATGGGACATGGCGGTCCGGATCGCGCCGAATCACACGGGGGCCCTGAAAGGGCTGGCGTTCCTGTATTTCAAAGTGGGGGACCTTGCGCAGGCCGAGCTGCATCTCGAGGCCGCGCGCAAGGTGGAGCCGGACGACCCGAGCATCGATCAGGCATTCGAGATGATTCGCGGTGGTGAAAAAGCATCTGCCGCCCCTTCGCCGCCCCCCGCCGCCGCTTCACCTGCCGCTCCCCCAGCGGCGACGGGAGCGCTCGATGAGGCTCGAGTGTTCGCCGGGCTCGACGGCGCGAACGAAGGACTGCTGCTCGTGGATGGGTCGGGCCGGGTGCTCGGCGGTGCCCTGCGGGACCGCGGCGGCAGCGACGTCACCGACACCGTTGCGGCGTACCTCGCGGGCGTCTCCCAGGAGGCCGCGCGCACCGCGAAGCTGCTGGGCCTGGGTGCGTGGAGCGGCCTTTCGGCGGAAGGACACAACGGCAACGTGCACCTGGGGCATCCGACGCCCGAGGCGTTGCTGCTGGTCGTGCGTGAGCGCGGCATGCCGCTCGGCCGTCTGTCGATCCTGGCCCAGCGCGCCACGGCGCTGGCGCGGCGCTGGCTGGAGCGCGAGACGTGAGCAAGGCGCTCGATCTGATCACGCGCGTGCGGGGCGTGCGCGGGGCGATGCTCGTCTCGGCCGAGGACGGGCTGGTCGTCGCCGAGCAGCTGATGGAGGGGATCAAAGGCAGTGCGGTGGCGGCGCTGGCGGCCAGCCTCGCCGGCAAGCTCCGGCGCGCGATGGAAGCGGCGGGCACGGGCACCAGCGTGTTCTGGCACCTGCAGGCCGAACAGGGCGCGTTGCTCGTGGTCCCGGGCGCGAATACTGAAGGCGGTATCCTGGTCGTTGCCGTTGCGGAACCGGACGTGAACATCGGACTCGTGCGGCTCGAGCTGCTGCGGGCCGCGGAGGCCGTCATATGAGTCCGCAGACGCGCGCCGTGGAGAGCTGGACACTGCAGCCGCTCACCGACTTCGTGCGCGAGTCATCGGTGCGGCTCGTGCTCGTGCTGACGCCGTCGGGACAGGTACTGGCCCAGTCCGGCTTCTCCCGCGCGGTCGATGTGATGTCGGCGGCGGCGCTCGCCGCGGCGATCGTCGCGTCCACGGCGGAGCTCGCGCGCCAGCTCAAACAGCCCCCGTTCGCGGCGCTCAGCCATCAGGGGCCGAAGCACGGATTCTTCCTGGCGACGTTTACCACGGATCGCGGGACGCTCGCCGTGCTCGCCGTCTACGACCTCGATGTTTCATCGCTCGGCCTGGTTCAGTTATTCTTTGAGCAACTTGCAGCGGACTTGAAGGCGGCGAGCCCCAGGGGGGCCACGCAAAAACAGGTGCTGGCCGCGGACTTCGAGCGCGAGCTGACGGACAGCCTCAACACGCTGTTTGGGAGATAGCCCGTGTCCCTGGTCAACTTCACGACCCGCGAGATCACGTGCAAAATCGTCTACTACGGACCGGGCCGGTCCGGGAAGACGACCAATCTCCATTATGTGTACGGGCGGGTGCCGGAGATGCGGCGCGGCCGCATGGTGTCGCTCGCCACGCAGACCGACCGGACGCTGTTCTTCGATTTCCTCCCGATCGATCTGGGCCAGATCTCCGGATTCTCGACGCGATTCCAGCTCTACACCGTGCCGGGGCAGGTCTACTACAACGCCACGCGCCGCCTCGTGCTGCAGGGCGCCGACGGCGTGGTGTTCGTGGGCGACAGCCAGGCGCGCCAGCTCGATGAAAACATCGAGAGCCTGCAGAATCTGCAGAGCAACCTGCTCGAGCACGGGGTCGACGTGCGCGCCATGCCGCTGGTGATGCAGTACAACAAGCAGGACCTGCCTCCGGAGTTGATTCTCACGCCACCGGAGCTGGACGACGCGCTCAATTTCCGCAGCGTGCCGAGCTTCCCGGCCGACGCGTTGCACGGCAAAGGCGTCTTCGAGACGCTCAAGGCGATTTCCGAGCTCGTGCTGAAGAAGCTGGCAGCCGGGAGCCCGGCGGTATGACCAGCACGCTCAATCCCCGCTTCACGTTCGACACGTTCGTGGTGGGCGCGGCCAATCGGCTCGCGGTCACGGCCGGGCGCACGGTCGCCGAGAATCCGGGGTCGGCCTACAACCCGCTCTTCATTTATAGTAGCTCCGGGCTGGGCAAAACCCACGTCCTGATGGCGATCGGGCACGGGGCGAAGGCGATCGCCTCGCAACTCAATATCGAATACCTGACGCTGGACGAGTACGTGGAAGCCTTCCATGCGGCGATTGCTGCGGGGCAGGGCGACGCGTTCCGCCGGCGATTTCAGAACGTCGACGTACTGCTCGTCGATGACGTGCAATTCCTCACTAATCGCAAGGAAATGCAGACCGAGCTGTTGCGTCTCACGGAAGCGCTGCAGCAGGCGGGCCACCAGATCGTGCTCGCCAGCGATCGCCCGCCCGCGGAGATCGCCGACCTGGACGAGCGGCTGATCTCGCGCTTCTCGGGCGGCCTGGTCGTGGACATGGGAATCCCCGACTACGAGACGCGCGTCGCGATCTTGCGCCGCAAGGCCGAGGAACGGGGTCAGAATTTCCAGCCCGGCGTGCTCGAGACGGTGGCGCGCGTCGAATTCCCCAACGTGCGGGAGCTGATGGGCGCGCTGAATCGCGTGATCGCGTTTCAGGCGGTCAACGACAAGCCGATCAACGAAGAGGCGGTTCGCAAGGTGCTGGGAATCCCGAGCGGCGCCGCCGCTTCATCGGCCGCCGCTTCACCGGCCGCCGCTGCTCCCGATGAATTCTCGCAGTTCCTCACCGACGTCACCGCAACGGTCGGGAAAGCCGTGGAAGCGTGGCGCGCTCGCGTCACCGAAGCGGTGCTGCGCTGGGAAGGCGAAGGCTACCGCACGGCCCGGCTCGAGCAGCTGCTGGAGCAGGAGACCCCGGCGGCCGTCGACGAAGCGATTGCGTCGTACGTGCAGGACGTCGAGCGCCTCAAGGCGCTCGAAGCGGAGGTCGCGGTGCTCGATCCGCAGGCCGCGGGCGACAAGGTCTTCCGCGATCCCGAGCAGATGGAAGCGGCCGAAGCAGTCGCGGCCAAGGTGCGCGACGGCGCGGCGCCGCCCCCGGCGCCATCCGCGGCATTCGCGCTCGACAGTTTCTTCGCGGGGCCTTCCAATGAGATGGCGCTGAATGGGGCCCGTGACGTGATCGGCAAGCCGGGCAAGAAGTACAACCCGCTCGTCATCGTCGGCCGCAGCGGGCTGGGGAAGACGCATCTCCTGAATGCGATCGGCCTCGAGCTCGCGAAGAAAAAGAACGCCGTGATCGCGTGTCTCTCGACACAGCAGTTCGTGGACGAATTGATCGCGGCCATCGACGGCAATCGCGTGGACTGGTGGCGCGCGCGCTACCGGCGCGCGACCGCGTTCTTGCTCGACGATATCCAGCTGCTGGCCGGCAAGGAGCGCACCCAGGAGGAGCTGTTCAACCTGTTCAATCAGTTTCTCGACGCCGATCGCCAGCTCGTCTTCACGGCGCCCGCGCACCCGAACACGCTGGAGGGACTCGAGGAGCGGATCGTGTCGCGGCTCGAAGGCGGCCTCGTGGTCGAAATCCAGGAGCCCGACAAGGAGCTCAAGCGCTCGGCCCTGGAGCGCCTGCTCAAGAGCCAGCGCGTGAGCGCCGAGGCGGCGCTGGTCGATTACCTGGTCGATCGGCCGGTGGAATCGGTGCGCAACCTGCACGCGCTCGTGCAGCGGGTGGTCGAGGCCGCCGCCGCGCGGGATGCGCGCGTCAACGCCGGGTTCGCGCGTGAGGTCCTGGAGGGCGCGCCGGCGCCCCGCCGTCCCACGGGCGCGCGCACCAGCGGGATCGTGGTATCGAGCGCGGGCGGCGTGCGTAGCCGTGAGAAGATGGTGTGGGATTGGCCGGCGGCCTCCGATCGGGTGATCGAGGATCTGCGCTGATGGCCATCAAGGGCTCGCTCAAGGAAGCCTCGCTCCCCGATGTGCTCCAGCTGCTCGCGCTGGGGCAGAAGACCGGCTGCCTCTCGATCGCCGACCGTTCCAACTTCGGCTACATCTACTTCGACAAGGGCCGGATCGCCTACGCCTCGATCGTCAACCGGCGCGATCGCCTGGGCGACATCCTGGTGAAGCACGAGAAGATCAGCCAGGACCAGCTCGATGCGGCGATCCATCGCCAGGCCAAAGAGCGCGACAAGAAGCTGGGTGAGATCCTCGTCAGCCAGAGCGTGCTGTCGCAGCAGGAGCTCGAGCGCTACATGCGCATGCAGATCGAGGAATCGGTTTACTACCTGTTCACCTGGACGCAGGGCACGTTCAACTTCGAGGCCGACGTCCGCCCCGAACAGCAAGACTTCCTGGTGTCCATCAACCCGGAATCGTTGTTGCTGGAGGGGGCGCGCCGCGTGGACGAATGGGGTCTGATCGAGAAGAAGATTCCCTCGTTCGATCTCATCTTCCTCGTCGACCGTGACCGGCTCGCGATCAGTGACGCCAAGCTGACCGAGGTGCAGGAGCGGCTGTTGTCCCTGCTCGACGGCTCCCGCGATGTGAACCAGGTGATCGAAGACTCGGGGCTCGGCGAATTCGAGGTCGGGAAGGCCTTGTACGGGCTGGTGACCGCGGGATTCCTGCATCGTGCCGGCCGCACCGCCAGCGCCGAAGACGCAAAGATGACCGATGCCCGGGTCGAAGAGCATCGCAACCTGGGCATCGCGTTCTACAAGACGGGGATGCTGGACGAGGCTGCGCGCGAGTTTCGCCGCGTCGCCGAGCTGCGCGCCGGTGATGCGAACGCGCATTTCTTCATCGGACTCGTCGCGCTGAAACAGGCGCGCTGGCGCGAGGCGATGGAGGCCTTGCGGCTCGCCGCCGAGAAGGGCGGATCGCGGCCGGCGGTGCTGCACAACCTCGGACTGGCCTACGAGCAGCTGGGCCGGCTCGAGGACGCCGAAGCCGCCTACGCGGAAGCGGCGTCGCGGGCCAAGACCGACCCGCGCGTGTTCATGGGCTGGGGCATCGTGGCGCTGAAGCAGAACGATCACGCCGGCGCCGCGGGCCGGCTCGACCGCGCCCGGGAGCTGTTCGCCGAGGACGTGCCGCCGATCTGGTACTGGGCCCGGGTGCTGGCGGCGGCGGCGGGTGGAGACTTCGAGACCGCCGAGCAGGTCGCCACGCAGGCGGTCGAGGCATACCCGCAGAACGGCGTGCTCCGCAACAATCTCGCCGTGCTGCACGAGCTGGCCGGCGACCTTCCCACGGCGGAAGAACTGGCGCGTGCCGCGGTGCACGACGAGCCGTCATTGCCGCAGCTCTCCAAGAACCTCGGCGACCTGGCCTACCGCGCGTCCCGCTACGATGAAGCGTGGAGCCTCTATCAGCGCGCCATCGATCTCGCGCCCGAGCTGGGCGACGACGTGTACTTCAAGCTCGGCAACATCGCCTACAAGCGAAATGACCGCGAGCAGGCGAGCCAGCTGTGGCAGCGGGCGCTCGAACTGAACCCCAAGCATGAGCTCGTCAAGGCGAATCTGGACACATTGAGCGCGTTGTCGTGAGCGCGGGAGGGGCACAGGACGAGAGCGCGTTTCTCGCGCTGACGGAACAAATTTCGCGGGCGCGCGGCATCAGCTGCGAGTCGTACAAGGACAAATGCTTGAAGCGCCGCATCGCGGTGCGGATGCGCGCCCGCGGGGTCCACAGCTACGCCGACTACGCCAGGCTGCTCGACCAGGACGCGCGGGAATATCAGGACCTGCTCGACGCGCTCACCATCAACGTCACCAAATTCTTCCGCAATCCCGAGACCTGGGACGCGCTGCGGCCCTACCTCGTCGCGCTCGGCAAGACGCGGGCCGACGTGCGGGTCTGGTCGGCGGGATGCGCATCGGGTGAGGAGCCGTACACGATCGCGGTCCTTCTGCTCGAGACCCTGGGCGAGGGGCGGGCGACGATCGATGCCACCGACATCGACCGGCTCAGCCTCGAGCGGACGCGTCAGGCGAAGTATCCCGACGCGGCCTTCACCGAAATGCCGGCCGATTTGAAGCGGCGCTATTTCCGCGCGGGGCAGCCGATTCAAGCGGTCCGCGACCTGATGCGCGTCCAGGCACAGGACCTGACGCGCGACCCGCCGCCGCGTCCGGTCTATGATCTGATCGTTTGCCGCAACGTCGTCATCTACTTCGAGCGCGGCGCACAGGAGCGCCTGTTCCAGGCCTTCGTCCACACGCTGTCGCCCGCAGGCGTGCTGGTGCTCGGGAAAGTCGAAACGCTGTTCGGGCCGGCGCGCGATCAGCTGACGCTCGAGGATCCGCGCGAGCGGATCTACAGGAGACCCGCGACTCCCATCCCCGTCTCCGGAACGGAGCGGGGGCCGGGGGGTGAGGCCGTTTGAAGGAAGTCGTGGTCAAGGTGGCGGACTGGGCCGCCGAGCGCGGTGACGGCGTGCTCGTGACGCTGGGACTGGGGTCGTGCGTCGCCATCATGCTGTACGATCCTGAGGCCTGCGCGGCGGCGATGGCCCACGTGCTGTTGCCGTCCCAGAGTCTCGCCCGTGACACGACGAACCACGCCCGGTTTCCCGACACCGCCGTCCCGCTCCTCGTCGAACGGCTCAAGCGGCTGGGCGCGGACCCGCGCCGGCTCGTGGCCAAGCTGGCCGGGGGAGCGTCCATGTTCAGCCAGCTCGTGACCCCCGGGACGATCCAGATGGGCGAGCGCAACGTGCTCGCGTCCCGCAACGCGCTGCGCGCGGCGAGTATTCCAATCGTGCGCGAGTCGGTCGGGGGTGAGCGCGGCCGCAGCATCCGGTTTCACGTCCGGGACGGGCGCGTCGAGATCCGCTCGGTGGGCGAGGCCATGCATGTCATCTGAGCGGCCCGGCTCCCGGCCGTCCGTCCTGGTCGTCGACGACAGCGCGCTCATGCGGCGCGTGCTGGTCGACGTGCTCGAGGAGGGCTTCCGCGTGGTCGCGACCGCGCGCGACGGGCTGGACGCCCTGCGCAAGGTGCACCAGCACCAGCCCGACGTCATCACGCTCGATCTCGAAATGCCGCAGCTCGACGGATTGGGCGCGATCGGCTACATCATGTCCGAGTCGCCGCGACCCATCGTGGTCGTCAGCGCGCACGCGGGTCCCGGAACGCAGGCGGCCATCCGCGCCCTCGAGCTCGGCGCCGTGGAGATCGTCGCCAAGCCGCCACCCGGGGAGCACTCGCGCGCGGCGCTCGCCGGGCTCGCGCCCGAGCTCATCGCGGCGCTGCGGCGCGCGCTCGCCGTCGATGTGTCGCACGTCAAGGTCCTCGCGCGGCCGCCGGCGCCCGTCGCGCATCCGCCCGAGCTCGCGTTGCGCGGCCGCGCGGTGCTCGCGGTCGGCATCGCGGCGTCGACCGGCGGCCCGCGGGCGCTCGCCGAGCTCGTGCCGCGACTCCGTCCCGGTCGCGGCGCGGCCGTGCTCATCGTGCAACACATGCCGCCGAAGTTCACGCGCAGTCTCGCAGAGCGGCTCGACTCGATGAGTTTGCTGCGCGTGGTCGAAGCGGACCACGGCGCGCCGATCGTTGCCGACACGGCGTACGTGGCCCCGGGCGATTATCATATGCGAGTGCAGTCCGTCCCCGATGGTCCGGTGATCGCGCTCGATCAATCCGCGCCCCTGCACGGCGTGCGCCCGGCGGCCGATCCGCTGTTTCGCTCGATCGCGCACGTCTATGGCCCCCGCGCCGTCGGGGTCGTGCTCACCGGCATGGGACGCGACGGCGCGGACGGGCTCCGTGCCATGCGCGACGCCGGCGGCACCGGCATCGCCCAGGACAAGGACACCGCGATCATCGCCGGCATGCCGAACGCCGCGCTGCAGGCGGGTGGCGTCGACGCCGTGCTGCCGCTTCTCCAGATCGCCGAGCGCGTCGGTGCGGAGCTCGCGCGCCGGAGCGGCGTGGCCCGGTGAAGGGCTATCTGCTGGTGCGCGCGGACGGGCAGGCCTACGGGCTGCCGGTCGCGCATGTGCTGGAAGTCGGTGATGCGACGCAGGTGCTCGGCATCCCGCGCACGCACCCGTCGGTGCGCGGGCTGACGCCGCTGCGCGGGCGCCTGGTGCCGCTCGTCCATCTGGGTGCGTTCCTCAAAGGCGGCGCCGTACCCGTGGCGGGCGCGGCCGCCGTCCGTACCGTGGTGCTGGTCGTGCTCGGCAGGAGCGGGAAGCAGGTCGCCTTCGAGGTCGACGACGTCGACGCCGTCGTGCGGGAGCAGCCGCTCCCTGTGCCGCGTGGACAGGCGGGGGCGCTCCCCTGGGCCTCGGGCGTCGCCGAGCAGGAAGACGGGCTCGTGCCGATCCTGGACCTCGATGCGCTCGGGGACCGGATCTGATGGCGACGGCGACCACCACGGGAGGCGACGACGTCCAGCTGGTGACGTTCAAGGTGGGCGGGCAGGAGTTCGCGTTCAATATTTTTCAGGTGGAGCGAATCCTCCGGTACGAAGCGCCGGCGCCGCTGCCCAAGGCCCCGGAGTTTCTCGAAGGGGTGGTGCAGTACCAGGGCGTCGCGGTGCCGCTGGTCGATCTGCGCAAGCGGCTCAACACGGCGGCGCCGCTGCGCGACGACACGCGCACCGTCATCCTCGAGTTCGAGGGGGGGAAGATCGGCGTCGTCGTGGATGCGGTGACCGAGGTCTTGCAGGTGGCGGCGCAGGCGATCACACCACCGCCGGGCATCGTGAAAGGGCTCGCCGCCGAATACATCGCGGGGCTCGTCGTCCAGCACGGCCGGACGATCGTGGTCTTGAATACCAACAAGCTCCTGAATGCGAAGGAGAAGCTCTTGTTGCGGGACGTCTCATGACGGGTTCGCCGATCGCCGCGCTGCGCCAGGAGTACGACGCCATCGCGCGCCAGCTCGAAGGCGCGCCCGGGACGGCGGAGCGCGAAGCGGCCAAGCGCGAGATCATCGCGTACTTCAAGAAAGTCGACACGATCCTCGGCGACCTGACCCAGCTCAAGGAAGACATCCGCCAGCTCGTCGACAAGTACAAGCAGCTCACCGCGGATACCAAGCAGGCGGCCGCGCCCGAGTTCACCGGCCAGCGTCCCGTGTTGCACGCCGACCACATCGGCGCGACCACGTTCATCGAAAAGGGGTGGAGCCTGATCTCGCTCGGCGATCATGCCGGCGCGATTCAGGCGCTGACCAAGGCGCTGCAGCTCTCGCCGGGCGAGACCCAGGCCGAATCGCTGCTCGGTTGGGCGCAGATGCTGCACGAGGATTACGACGACGCGCTCGGCACCTTTCAGAAGGTCCTGATGAAGGAGCCGGCCAACTCACTCGCCCGAATCAACGTCGGCTATATCTGCCTGAAGAAGCGGATCTTCGGCGAAGCGATCGAGCACCTCTCCAAAGCGATTCGGCTCGACAACGACAAGAAAGCGACGCTGTACGCCCATTTCTATCTTGGCCTCGTCTATCTGCAGCGCGAGATGTACGAGGACGCAGAAACGTTTTTCGAGAAGACGCTCAAACTGGGGCCGAACCTGATCGAGGCGTATTACGAGCTGGGCCGGGCGCACTGGCTCGCGGGGGACCAGGAGAAAGCCAAGTCCACGTGGCAGGACGGCTTCAAAGCGAACAAGTTCAATCCCTGGGGCAAAAAGTGTCAGGAGATGGTGGAGCTTGTCGCCAGGGGCGGGGAGCCACCGCGAGACTAGCCCTCATCGCCCTGCTGGTGCAGGGCTCGCTGCCAAGTGCGACTCAGGTCGGTCGCGTGACTGCGGTAGCCTGGCCGGGACAGGAAGCATTGGCGGTTGCGATCGCGGAGGCGGCCGATCGCGCGCGCGATTTCCCCGGCATCGGTGCACTGCCCGATCGTCCCATTCGCATCGTGCTCGCGCCCAGTCGTCCGATCTACGACTCGCTCACCCGCGGCCGGCTTCCCCTGTGGAGCGAGGGTGCAGCGTTCCCGGATGCCGGTGCCGTCGTCCTGTTGGCGGACGGGCCGTCCGGCCGTCCGGCCGTCGCGCTGCGTCACGAGCTCGCCCATCTGGCGCTGCGCTGGCACGTCGGACGCCGCGCGCCGCTCTGGTTCGAGGAAGGGTACGCGGCGGTGGCGGCGTGGGAGTGGGACCGGCTCGACGCGCTGCGGCTCAACTGGCAGCTGGCGCGCGGCGAGCGCATGAATCTCGACGATGTGGACCGCGCATTGCGGGGCGCGCGCGGCGACGCAGAGGCCGGCTATGCGCTCGCGGCGACGGCGGTGCTCTTGCTGCAACGCTGGGGCGGGGAACGGGGTCTCGAGCCGCTGCTCACCAACCTGGCCACGGCCGAGTCGTTCGACGCGGCGCTGCGGGCGACCTACCACGTCACGGAAGGTGATTTCGAGCTGCGCTGGCAGCGGGATGTCGCGTCCCGCTACGGCTGGTTCTCGTGGGTCACCGCCATGGGGTTCTTCTGGCTGGCGATCGGCGCCCTGCTGGTGGCGCTCGTGATGCTCCGGCGGCGCCGGGACCGGGCAAAACGTGCCGCGCTGGAGGAGGCCGAACGTAAGGAGAATGCCCAACTGCTTGACGAGCTTGGGATTAACGAATAGACTCACCCGCTTATGGCAGATCAAACACTTGCTCGTTCCCGGCTGCGATTCGGGCCGAAGAATTACATCGTTCTCGGTGGAGCGCTCTTATCTCTCGCGGTCGGGTATTGGTTATTGTCGCGGGGATCGACGACGCTTGCGCCGGTGCTGCTCGTCCTCGGCTACTGCGTGCTGTTTCCAGTAGGCCTGGCACTCTAGCGCCTCGCATCCCCGCTCGTCCAGTGTACCGGGCGAATAGCTCAGCGGTTCAGAGCGCCTGCCTTACACGCAGGATGTCGGGGGTTCGAATCCCTCTTCGCCCATTGGTGTAGCAGCCTGTAACGGAGGAATGAATCCGGTGAGAGCAATTCGGTTTGTCGGGGTTCTGATGTTCGGTGTGACGGCGACGGCCGCAGCTCAGCTCGCGGCACCGCAGGCGCCGAGTCAGCGATTGTTGATCCTGCCGTTCCAGGCAGCGGCCGCCGACTCGGCCGGCAGCATTGCGCTGGCCGACGCCGTGCGCGATCGCGTCACGGCGCTGGCCAAGAACAAAGTTCTGGTGGTCCCCAAGGCCAAGCTGTGTGAAGCGCTCAAGGCTTCCGGTTTTCCGTGCGACGGACTGCTCGACGATCAGCAGGCGAAGCAGCTCGCGCGCTTCCTCCAGGTCCATGCGTACCTGACCGGTGTGTACTCAAAGAAGGGCACCACACCCCAGGCGGATGTGCATCTCAACGACATCGCGAGCTCCGGGATGTCCGGCACTTTCACGATGTCCGACGCGAACCCGGGCACGACCGCGGCTCTGGCCGAGCTGATCGCGCAGAGGATTGCGGCGATCGTGCGCCTCAGTGAGCCGATCCGCAACTGCAACGAGGAGCGGAAGCAGCAGCGGTTCTCCCGCGCGCGCAACGAGGCGAACAAGGCGCTCACCGCCGATCCGAACTCCACCGGCGCGTGGCTGTGCATCGCGACGATTTACGAGTCGGAGCGCAAGCCCGTCGACAGCATCATCCACGCGTCTCAGAACGCGCTCAAGGGCGATTCGTGCAACGCGACCGCGTGGGAAAACATCGCGCGCGGCTATCAGCAGAAGGGCGACACCGTGAAAATGGTGGACGCCTTCATCTCCCAGCTCTGTGCCGAGCCGCGCAACATCAACCGCTACCTCGCGATCGCGCAGCTGCTGCGCCAACAGAAGAATTTCGACAAGGCCGTCGAGGTGCTCGACCGTGGACTCAAGGTCGTGCCCGGGGAGACTCAACTCCTCGATCTCAAGCTGACGATCTGCAACGAGGCGGGCAATTTCCGCTGCTCCGCGCGCGTATTTCATGAGAAGGCGCAGCGGGACACGGCGCTTCAGCGCGACACGACGTTCTTGAAGCCGGCGATTGGCGCCGCCCAGCAGGCGAGCGACACGACCGTGCTGCTCTTCTTCACCGGCGCGGCCGTCCAGCATTTCCCGACCAACACGAGCTTCATCAAGGCGCGTGCCGGTGCGTTCGAAATGGCCGGCAGAACCGACTCGGCCCTGGTCATTCACAAGAAAGCGCTCGCGGCGGACGCGAATGACGTCGCCACCAGCCTGCAGATCGCGAAGATTCTGATCGATCGCGCCGTCTTCGATACCGCGGGGTACAAACTCATTCCTCGCGCCGACACGGCGGCCCAGCGTCGCTTCCGTGAGCCATTCGTGCAGAAGGTCGATTCCGCGCGACCCTACCTGCGCCCCGGGTTGAATGCGGCCGATTCGACGCAGAAACTTGCCGCGTCGGTGATCTCTCTAACGGGCGGTTCGAAGCTCGCGCAAGCCCAGGCGTACGATGCGGCCTACGTCTGGCTGGATACGTTGCTGCAAGTCGTGGCACCGAAGAATGCGGCCGATAGCGCGGGTCCTCGGTTCCAGGTTCGCTTGAACGGGAGCTTCTGGTTCGGCCTGTCGTCCACGCTGACGTTCGGGAAGGAATACGGGCGCGTGGCAAAGCTGACGCCCAAGGATCGTCCGCCGCGTTGCCAGGAGTATCGAGCGCTGCAGGATCGACTCCAGCGGACGAAAGTCGCGATGACGCTGGGAATGCGCGTACACCCTCCGACGGCACAGCAGATGCTCGGGTTCATCGGACAGTACGAGAAGGCGCTGCCCCAGATGGGCAAAGCGTTCAAGTGCTCGTAAACGCCGTTGAATTGACCTGACCCCCGGTCTATATTCCGGCGCTCCGCAAGCGGTTTGGCGCTGGGGGGCCGGGGGCTGTAGCTCAGCTGGTTAGAGTGCCGGTCTGTCACACCGGAGGTCGCGGGTTCGAGCCCCGTCAGCCCCGCTCTTGGCATCTCGATTCACGAACCCCCGCCCCCTCGATGGCGGGGGTTTCCTTATTTTGGAGCGTGCCCACGGCCGCTTCTGACCCGATTTCCTATCACGTTCCGGTTCTCTCCGCAGCCGTGCGGGCCTGGGTTGAGGGCAGCGCGCGCGCCGTCGATGGCACCCTCGGCGGTGGTGGCCATGCCGCAATCCTGCGCGCCGCGGGTGCTCAGGTTCTCGGCATCGATCGGGACCCTGAGGCGATCGACGTCGCACGCCGCACGCTGGGCACGGATCGGATGGAGTACCTGGAAGGATCCTTTGCCGCCTCCGCCGTCCTCACCGCGATCACAGCATTCAAACCCGATCGTATTCTGCTCGATCTCGGCGTGAGCTCGCACCAGATCGACACTACTGACCGCGGCTTCACGTTCCGTCCGGGCGCACCGCTCGACATGCGGATGCAGGGTGCTGGGAACCGGGGGCGGGGAGCCGTGGCGGCGCGGGACGTGCTGAACTCCTGGCCGGAGGAACGGCTCACGCAGGTCTTCTCCGACTATGGTGACGAGCGGCGCGCGCGGGCGCTCGCGCGCGAAATCATCCGCCGCCGGCTGCGCGAGCCCTTCATCGTGAGCGACGATTTCGTGAACGCGATTCGTGCCGTGCTCGGCCCGCGGTCGGGCCCGTCCGACTTCGCCCGGCTGTTTCAGGCGCTGCGCATTGCCGTGAATGACGAGCTGAAATCGCTCGAGACCGCGCTGCCGCGGCTGCGGGACGCGCTGGTGCCGGGGGGGCGTCTTGGGGTGATCACCTATCACTCGGGAGAAGACCGGATCGTCAAGCACGCGTTCCGTGAATGGAGCCGCGAGTGCATCTGCCCGCCGCGCCAGCCCGTGTGCACCTGCCGGGGCCGCGCGCTGGGGCGGGTGCTCACGAAAAAGCCGGTCGTGCCGGAGCCGCGCGAAATCAGCGACAATCCACGCGCGCGCTCAGCCCAGTTCCGCGTGTTCGAGACGGCGCCCGGTGGCGTTTAGAGGCCGGCATTGGATCGCATTCTGGCTCGTCGCGCTGCTCGCGGCGCTGTGGCTGGTCATCGCGCGCCAGACCGCGGCGCTCAATGCGGCCCGTGCCCTCGACGATCTGCGTGAGGAGCGTGCTGCGCTCGAAGGGCGGCGGGCCGAGTTGGACCGGCGCGTGCGCACGGCCCAGAGCCGCGCCGTACTGCTTCCCAAAGCGCGACAGCAGGGCCTGCGCCTACCCGCGGATACTGAAATAATCTTGATTCCAACTCCTTCAGAACCTCGCCAACCTCCACCACCTGCAGAACGGCCGTTCTGATGGCCAAGCCATTGGTGCGGTTGCGCGTCATCGAGATCGGACTCGGTCTGGCGCTGCTCGCGCTCCTCGTGCGCGCCGTGCAGGTGCAGTTGTTCGAAGGGCGGCGGTATGCGGCGTCGGCGAAGGCGCAGCGCACGGAGGAGGTCGTGCTCGAAGCGCGGCGCGGCACGCTGTTCGACCGCCACGGCACCGCGATTGCGCTCACGCAGGAGACCTATCACGTCGGGGTCGCGCCGAACGAGCTGCGCGATCCGGCCCGCGACGTTCCCAAGATCGCGCGCCAGCTGCGCCTGCCGGCGGCCGATGTGCAGCGCGCCATGCGCAAGCGCTACGCCTGGTTCGGGGGGCCGTTCACGGCACTCGACGTTCAGTCGATCCGCTCCATGCGGGGCGTGCACCTCGAGCCGGTGCTGCGCCGGTTCTATCCGTCGCGCGAGTTTGCGCGCGCAGTCGTGGGCCGGGTCGGAGAGGATGGTCGAGGTTCCGGCGGTGGTGGCGGTGGCCTGGAACGACTGCTGGACAGCCTGCTGGCCGGGACGCCAGGCTCGGCCGTCGTCCTGAAGGACCGCTCCGGACGCGAATACGAATCGCCGGCCCGCGTGGTCGCGGAGCCGGTCGCCGGTTACGACGTCGTGCTCACGCTCGATGCGGAACTGCAGGAAATCGCGCAGCGCGCGCTGGACGACGCGATCGACAACATGGAAGCGGACGGCGGCGACGTCGTGATGCTCGATCCGCGCGCCGGCGAAGTTCTGGCAGTGGCATCGCGCCGCGCCGACGGCACCATGCGGCCCAGCGCGTTCACCGAGACATTCGAGCCGGGCTCGCTTGCCAAGATCTTCGCGGCCGCGGCGTTGCTCACCTATAACCGGGTGCGCCCGAGCGAGCGCGTCTCCGGGGAAGGCGGTCAGTATCGGTTGCCCGACCGCGTGGTGACCGACGAGCATCCGTTGCCCTCGCTGACGCTCGCCGACGCCATTCGGGTCTCGAGCAACATCGCGCTGGTCAAATTCGCGTCGCGGCTCGAGCCGGAGGAGCAATACGGCATGCTGCGCGCCTTCGGCTTCGGCGCGCCAACCGGCGTCGAGTTTCCCGCCGAATCCCCGGGGCGGCTGCGGCCGCCCGTGGAGTGGTCGCGACCCAGCAGCGCGAGCCTGGCGATCGGCTACGAGCTGGCGGTCACGCCGATTCAGCTCGCCGCAGCCTACGGGGCCATCGCCAATGACGGCGTGCTGCTGCAGCCCACGCTGATTCGCGAGGTGCGGGCACCGAATGGCCTGGTGCGCTATCGCCACACCGCCGAGCCGGTGCGGCGCGCGGTCAGCGTCGACGTCGCGGGACGGTTACGGGAGCTGCTGCGCGGTGTGGTCGAGACCGGCGGCACGGCAGAGCGGGCGGCACTCGCCAACTTTCAGCTCGCGGCCAAGACCGGGACGGCGCGGCGTGTGGTGGGTGGCCGCTACGCCTCGGGCCAGTACACGGCGTCGTTCGCGGCATTGTTCCCGGCGGACGATCCGCAGCTCGTGGTCGTGATGAAGATCGATAATCCGAAAAAAGGCAGTTACTTCGCGGCGCAAACGGCCGCGCCCGTGACGCGCTCGATGCTGGAGCAGGCGCTCGCGGCACGCACCATCGCGCTCGATCGCGCCCGGCTCGCGAATGTCGCGCTGACTGCCGACCGCGCGATCGACGGCGCGCCGCTCGAAGCGCCGGACGGCGTCGTGCCCTACGTGGTGTCGTGGCCCTACACGCCGGACACGGCGCGGGCGCCCGCCGAACGCGCGGTTCCCGATGTCGGCGGCAAGCCGCTGCGGGAGGCCGCCCGCACCCTCCACCGGCGGGGGTTCAAAGTCGTCGTGAAAGGCTGGGGCGTGGTGCATCACACCTGGCCCGCCGCGGGCGACGCCGCCGTGGCCGGCTCGACGGTGACGGTGTTCGCCGAACCGCGCGCTTCGACAGCGCGTCCATGAGCCGATCGCTGCAGGCAGTCGTGGACGCGCTCGCGCGCGCCGGCGTCGTGATCGACGCTCCCCCCGCCGCCGAATTGCCGGCGATCACAGGCCTCAGCGCCGACGCGCGGCGGCTCGAGCGGGGGATGCTGTTCTGCGCCGTGCGCGGCGCCGTTCTGGACGGTCACAGCTTCGTGCCCGACGCGGCCGGGCGCGGCGCGGCGGCCGCCCTCGTCGAATCCCGGCAGCCGGTCTCCATTCCGCAGATCCTCGTGCGCAACGGGCGCCAGGCGGCCGCGATTGCAGCGGAGACCTGGTACGGACGCCCGGCGAGCCGGCTGCAGCTGGTCGGCGTGACCGGCACGAACGGGAAGACGACATCGGTAACTCTGGCGCGGCACGTGCTGAGCGCGCGCTGGCCGATGGGATCGATCGGGACGCTGGGTTGCTTCGATCCCGCGGGGGGACTCGTCGAAAGCGAGGCGGGGAATCTCACGACGCCGGGGCCGATCGATCTACAGGCGACGCTCGCGGCCCTGGTGGACCGCGGCGCGGCCGGCGTCGCGATGGAGGTCTCCTCCCACAGTCTCGACCAGGGGCGCGTGGACAGGCTCGTGTTTCGCGCCGCCATCTTCACGAACCTGACGCGCGATCATCTCGATTATCACGAGACCTTCGAAGCCTACTTCGGCGCCAAGGCCAAGCTCACCGGCTACCTGGCTGATGCCGGACTGGCCGTCATCAATGCCGACGATGCCGCCTGGGCCCGGCTTCCCCGGACCCCACGGCGCATCACGTTCTCGGCGACGTCGAAGGCGGCGGACGTCGTCGCGCGGGATGTCGCCGTCGATGCCGGAGGCGCGCGGTTCACGCTGGTGACACCCGACGGAAGCCACCCGGTGGCACTGCCCCTGCTCGGCCGGTTCAACGTCGCGAACGCACTCGGGGTCGCTGCCTGCGCCGTGGGGCTCGAGGTGCCTTCGCAGGCCGTTGCGGAGCGGCTGTCGACCGCGCCGCAGGTCCCCGGCCGGATGGAGCGCATCGCGGTCGATCCCGCCGTTGTGTTGCGCGACTACGCCCACACCCCGGATGCACTCGAGCGCGCGCTCGAGACGATTCGCGAAGTCACCCCCGGCGGCGGGCGCGTGATCGTGGTATTCGGCGCCGGCGGGGATCGCGATCGCGGCAAGCGCGCGCCGATGGGCGAGATCGCCGTGCGGCTCGCCGACGTGGCAATCGCGACCTCCGACAATCCGCGCACCGAAGATCCCGAGCGGATTCTGGATGATGTCGAAGCTGGGATGAGTGCCAAGCCGCACTATCGCGTCACCGACCGCAAAGCGGCGATCGCGCAGGCGCTGGATATGGCCCGGCAGGGCGACACGATCCTGCTTGCCGGCAAGGGGCACGAGACCTATCAGATCATCGGCACGACCAAGGAACCGTTTGACGAGCGGGAAGTCGTGCGCGCGCTGGGAGCCAATTGATGGGCGGACGGGCGGACGGGCCGACGGGCGGACGGGCGTGGTCGAGCGATGAAGTGGCTGCGGCCCTCGGTGTTCCGGCGCCAAAGAAACTGAAGCTCAAGGGCATCGCGACCGACACCCGACAACCGATGACCGACCACCTGTTCGTGGCTTTGAAGGGCGAGAACTTCGACGCGCACAACTTTCTCGAGCAGGCGAAGGCCCAGGGCGCCACCGCGGCCGTGGTGCGGCGCGGGACGCCGCCGGTTGCCGGACTCCCATTCTTCGAAGTCGACGATACGCTCGACGCCCTCGGGCTGCTCGGGCGGGCACGGCGGCGGATGCTGCCCGAGGGGACGCCGGTCGTGGCCATCACCGGCTCGAGCGGCAAGACCAGCACCAAGGAGATGATTCGCGCTGCCTTGAGCGCGCGCTATCGCGTTCACGCGACCTCGCGGAACCTCAACAACCGAATCGGTGTGCCGCTCACGATTCTGAGCGCGCCCGACGACACGCAAGCCCTGGTCGTCGAGGCGGGGGCCAGCGTCCCCGGCGAAATCGCCAAGCTGCGCGACATCATCGAGCCGACGATCGCCGTGATCACCAACATCGGTTACGCCCACGTCGAGGGATTCGGCTCGCTCGAGGGCGTGATGGCCGAGAAGCTGTCGCTCCTGGACCGGGCGCCGGTGGCGATCATCGGCTCGGGGCCTGACGCGATGTGGCCCGAAGCCCGGCGCCGTACCCAGGTGATTCCGGCGGCGCTGGGCGGCAAGCACCACGATGACGCCTTGCTGGACCGCTACCTGGACCGCAACGGCCATCCCCAGATCGCGCTGGATTCGGGGGAGAAGATCACGCTGCCGGTCCTGGGCCTGCATCAGCTCGACAACGCCCAGATCGCCCTGGCCGTGGCCCAGCGAGCGGGAGTTGAGCACGACGCGGCGGTCCGGGCCCTGGCCGGCATGCAGCTGCCGGAAGGACGGGGCGATGTCCGCGACGTGGGCAACATGGTGGTGATCGACGACACCTACAACGCGAACCCGGCGTCGCTGCGGCGCGCGGTGCAGACCGCCGACTGGCTGGCCCGGCGCCAGCGCCGCCCCCTGGTCGTGGTGGTGGGCACGATGTTGGAGTTAGGGCCGGAAAGTGCAAGATTGCACGCCGAGGCGGCACGCGAGATTGCGCAGCGCAAGCCGGCGCTGGTCGCCGCCGTGGGGATGTTCGCGCGGGCGTTCGAGTCGTTGCGCGAAGCGCTCGGCGGCCGACTCATCACCGCGGCCGATGCGGACAGCCTCGGCCCCAAGCTCAAGTCGGCGTTGCGAGGCAACGAGCTCGTGCTGCTCAAAGCTTCCCGGGGGATCGCCTTGGAACGTGTCCTCAACCACCTGACCTGATGCTCTATCATCTGCTCGCGCCGCTCGCGCGCCAGCACATCATTTTCAATCTGTTCAACTACATCACGTTTCGCGCCGCGGGCGCGACCGTGACGGCGCTGCTGCTCGCATTCATCGTCGGCCCCTGGATCATCAAGAAACTGCGCGAGCATCGCATCGGGCAAATCGTGCGGGCCGAAGGGCCGACGAGCCATCACGGCAAGCGCGGCACGCCCACCATGGGCGGGATCATCATCCTGCTCGCGACCATCGTGCCGACGTTGTTGTGGGCGCGGCTCGACAGCCGGTACGTGATCGTGGCGGTCGTCGCGACGCTGTGGATGGGGCTGATCGGGTTTCTCGACGATTATCTCAAGATCGTGCGCGGGCAGTCGCAGGGTCTCGTCGCGCGCTGGAAGCTGGTCGGCCAGATCTCGTTCGGCCTGGGGCTCGGGGCGTACTTGCTGCTGTTCCCGCTCACCAACAGCGCGGATCCCTCGGCGACGCAGCTGCCTTTCTTCAAGTACATCGTGTGGGTGCTGCCGTGGTACGTCTACCTCGCGTTCGTCACTTTCGTCACGACCGCGAGCTCGAACGCGGTGAATCTCACCGATGGGCTCGACGGTCTCGCCGCAGGGTTGACCGTGATCGCGGGCGGCGCGTTCGCGATCTTCTGCTATCTCTTCGGCCGCGTCGACGCCGCGCGCTATCTGGGCGTGCTGCATCTCCCCGGAGCAGGTGAGCTCACGATTTTTTGCGGGGCGTTGATGGGGGCATCGCTCGGGTTCCTGTGGTTCAACGCGCATCCGGCCCAGGTCTTCATGGGTGATACCGGCGCGCTCGCCATCGGCGGGGCGTTGGGCACCGTGGCGATTCTGCTCAAGACCGAGTTCCTGCTGCTCATCGCCGGCGCGGTATTCGCCGCCGAGACCGTGTCGGTCATGATCCAGACGACGACCTACAAGTACCGCAAGAAACGCTACGGGAAGGAGTACGCGGACGCCCACAAGGTGTTCCGCATGGCGCCGTTACATCACCACTTCGAAAAGCTCGGTTGGGCCGAGCCGCAGGTGGTCATGCGGTTCTACATCCTGGGAGTCATGTGCGCGATGATCGCGCTGGCGACGCTCAAGGTACGATGATCGCCCAGACACGTCTGGTCCCGGACGGGTGGCGGCGTCCGGGCAGCTTCGTGGCGATCATCGGGCTCGGGAAGAGCGGTGTCGCGGCCGCCCGGCTGCTGGCGCGCGAAGGCGTGCGCGTGTACGCGAGCGATGCCTCTGACCATCCGTACGCCGGTCAAGCGGTCGAGGCGCTGCGCGGGGTGCCGTGGGTGGACGTCGAAATCGGCCGGCACGACCTCACGAAGATCCGTCAGGCGGCGGGCCTGGTCGTTTCTCCCGGCGTGCCACCGGACGCTCCGGTGCTCGCGGCCGCGCGCCACGCCGGGGTCGAAATCGTGTCCGAGCTCGACCTGGGGTTCCGCGCGCTCGCGACGCTGCAGCCGGGGACCCGGAGCATCGCGATCACCGGCACGAACGGGAAGACGACCACGACCGCACTCGTGGCGCATCTGCTCGGAGCGGCGGGATTGCGTTCGACCACCGCCGGAAACATCGGTCGTCCCGTGACCGATCTGGCGCTGGCCGACGAAGGATATCAGTGGCTGAGCCTGGAGGTCTCGTCGTTTCAGCTGCACGACAGCCCCAACTTCGCGCCCGAGATCGGGATCCTGACGAACCTCGCCCCCGACCATCTCGACCGCTACCCGTCGGCCGACGCGTACTACGCAGACAAGCGGCTCTTATTCCGGAATGCGAGTGACGACGACGTCTGGGTTCTGAACGGCGACGATGCACTGGTGCTGAAGCTCGCGACCGGAGTCGCGGGGCGGCGCGTGCTGTTCTCGCTCGCACACAACGCCGACGCCTGGTTCGACCGTTCCACACAGATGCTGCAGCTGGGCGGTGAATCCCTGATCCCTCGGACCGAATTGCACCTGCTCGGGGATCACAATGTCGCCAACGCGCTCGCGGCCGCGCTGGCGGTCCATGAGGCCGGCGTGCCGCCCGCGGCGATTGCCGCCGGGCTGCGCTCGTTTCGGCCGCTGCAGCATCGCCTCGAACCGGTCCGGGAAGTGGACGGCGTGCTCTGGATCAACGATTCCAAGGCGACGAATATCGCCGCGACCACGGTGGCGGTGATCGCGATGGAACGTCCCTATGTGCTGTTGCTCGGCGGGCGCCATAAGGGCGAGCCTTACACCGGTCTGGCGCCGCTGCTCGCCGAGCGGTGCCGGCTGGTGATCGCCTACGGCGAGGCAGGGCCGCTGGTGGAGCAGGATCTCGCCGGCACAGTGCCGCTCGAGCGCGGCACGACGTTCGAAGATGTCGTGAGCCGCGCGCGGCGCGCGGCGCGGCGCGGCGATGCGGTGCTGCTGTCACCGGCGTGCTCCAGCTACGACATGTTCAAGAACTACGAAGAACGGGGGGCCACATTCCGGCGACTCGTCGAGGCGCAGTAACCTGGGAAGGGCGCCTCCTGTTCGTCGTCACCGCCGTGCTCGTGGTGTTCGGCCTGGCGGCGGTGTACGGCGCGTCGAGCCTCGTCACGACAGCCGGCGGCCAGGTCGGCGCGAGCTTTGCGCTGCGGCAGGCGGTGGGGGCGGTGGTCGGCGGGCTGCTCGCGGTCACGTTCGCGCGGCTCGACTACCATCGCTGGCGCCGCTGGGCCTGGCCCTTGCTGGGTGTCACCGGCTTCCTGCTGCTCATTCCGTTGTTGCCGTTCACGCACGCGATCAGCCCGACGATCAACGGCGCGCGCCGCTGGGTGAACCTGGGTGTGCTCACGGTGCAGCCGTCGGAGGTGGCAAAGCTGGCGATCGTCGTGTGGTGCGCGATGCTCGCGGCCAAGAAGGGTGAGCAGATTCGCGAATTCAAGCGCGGGTTGCTGCCGTTCCTGGTGATTCTCCTGCCCGTCGTGGGACTGATCTTCCTCGAGCCGCATCTCTCGATGGCGCTGCTCGTCACCCTCCTCGCCGGCAGCGTGCTGTTCACGGCTGGCGCCCGGATCGGCCACTTCCTTGCGCTCGGGGTTGCCGCCGGTCCGCTGCTGTTCGGCGCGGTCGCCACGGCGCAGTACCGGATCGCGCGCGTGCTGACGTTTCTGAATCCGGGCGCGGCGCCGACCGAAGCGACCTGGCAGGTCCAACAGTCGCTCACCGGCATCGGGGCGGGGCAGCTGCTCGGGGTCGGGTTCGGTCAGGGGCAGCAAAAACTCGGCTACCTGCCGTACGCCTACTCCGATTTCATCTTCTCGACGATCGGTGAAGAGTGGGGCTTCATCGGCGTGCTAGCGATCGTGCTCCTGTTCGGGACCTTCGTGTGGCTCGGCTTCCGAATCGCGCGCAATGCCGCCGATCCCTTCGGCCAGCTGCTCGCGACCGGGATCACGGTGATGGTGGGGCTGAGTGTCGTGCTCCACATCGGCGTGAGCCTCGCCGTGATTCCGGCGACGGGGGTAACGCTGCCGTTCATGTCATATGGTCGGTCCTCACTGATTGTGGCGCTCGCGGCGACCGGCATCCTCGCCAGCGTCGGTCGCGCAAAGCGGGCGGCATGATTGCGGATTGTGGATTTCGGATTGCGGATTCGACCCGTCACGTTTCCAATCCGCAATCCACAATTCGCAATCCGCAATGGTCATGAAGCTTCTCATCGCAGGCGGCGGCACAGGTGGCCACCTGATGCCCGCGCTCGCGTTGGCTCGCGTGGCGGCAGATCTCGGACACGACGTTGTGTTAGTGGGCGCGCAACGCGGTATCGAAGCGCGCATCCTGCCTCGGCATCCGTTTCGCTTCCATCTCCTGCCCATCGAGCCGATCTACCGCCGCCAATGGTGGCGCAATGTTTTGCTTCCGCTCATGTGGCTCCGCGCGACGCGCGCCGCGAACCAGGTGCTGCGGGACGAAGCTCCGCACGTCGTCGTCGGCACCGGCGGCTACGCCGCGGGCCCGGTGGTGCTCCGCGCGCAGCAGGTCGGGATTCCTACCGTGCTGCAGGAACAGAACGCATTCCCCGGGATTACCACGCGCTGGCTCGCGCGCCACGCACGCCAGGTGCATCTGGGATTTCCGGAAGCGCGCGCGCGGCTGACGCTCGGTCCGTTCACCAAGGCGTTCGAGTTCGGCAATCCAATCACGCCACCACCCGCCCGCGTCGACGCCCCGGCGGCGCGCCGCGAGCTCGGGCTGACGGGGGGGGCCCGGGAACGGACCGTGTTCGTGTTCGGCGGCAGCCAGGGCGCGCGCCCACTGAACGACGTGGTCGCGGGCGCGCTGCAGCGCGGTTTGCTCGGCGACGTGAACCTGATCTGGGGGACGGGCACGG
>DASTDR010000648.1:0-10237 GCA_035710265.1 Gemmatimonadales bacterium
GATGTCATCGAGCACCTGGCCAAGGTCGTCGAGCAGCGAGAGGCGGCGGTCTGCCGCGAGGTCGACCCAACGCCCGATCGATTCCATCGACAGCTGCAAGCCGGCCCGCGCCGCGGTCAGCGGATTCCCTGCCTGATGGGCCAGGATCCCTGAAGGCACCCCGGCGTCCGGCACGGTCGCGCCAATCGCTCCCAGCGCGAGGCCCGCGAGCTCGAGCGCGAGCCGTTCGCGGCTGCGGCGTTCCCGCCCGCCGGGCGGCGGAGCGGGCGCGCGGGCACGCACCGGCGCGACGACCCAGCTATCAGGCGTCGAGCCAGGCGATCCGACCCAGCGAGACCCAACCGGGATCGGCACGTTCCAGCGGCGCAGCGTGGCGCTGAGGTCCAGATTGGGGGCGTCGGATGCGAGATCGGACTGGCTGCTGGCGCGAGGAACCGCTTCATGTGCGCCGGTGACTTCCCACAGAATCACAGGCCGGCCGAGAACCGCGCTGGCCTGTCGCAGCACTTCGCCTGCGTCCCCTCGAGATGCGGCTGCAGTCAACGATCTTCTCCTGGCATTCCCAATCGCAAGAAAGGGAGCTGTCGGGTGAGTTGTGGGGGGCGCGACCTTAGAAGTTGTGCGTCAACCCACCTTCGTCAAGCACATTGACACCCCTTTCTGGCCGGACTAGTGTGGGGCCTCATGACTACTCCTCCGTCGGGTTTCGCTGGCCGGCCCTCCGCCGGCCGCTCGTCCTTCGCTATCGCCATGAAGGACTACACGTTCATCCGTCCGGGCATTGCGGTGACGTTCAGCGCCATTACGCTGGCGCTCGCGCTGGTCATCGGATTATGGCTGATTTTCTCGCTGCGGGAGGCCGCGGCGACGGTGACGCAGGGTGCGAGGACCGTCGAGACCCTTCATCGCTACAGCGCCGGGCTCGAAGTCTGGCGCCAGATGACCACCGCCACCGATGCCGCCTATCGGCGCCCCGAAGCCCTGGCACAGCGCGACAGTCTTGGACGCCAGCTGCGGGTACAGCTCTCCGGTTTGGCCAATGCCATGGAAGACACGCGCGAACGCGAGCTCGTGCAGAACGTCCTGCTGGGATTGACGAACTCCGATCCCGGCGCCGGAACGCAAGCGCGCGAAGCCATGATCGTGCTGCTCGCCAAGCAGGATTCGGCCATGTTCCATGCGGCGGAGTCGTCGCAGCAGGCGGTCCTGCTCTCCGCGGTCCTGCTGGCGCTCACGATCCTGGCTGCCGGCATGCTGATCGTGCCGATGGCGTTCCTGTACGTGCGCTACAAGCGGGGCGCGACCATCGAGGTGAAGGTTTGACGCCAAAGGCTGCCGCTCAGCCGCGGACCTTCTCTACGATTGAAAGCGCTCGCGACCGCGAGCGCCTGCGGACGGTCGTCCTCCACGAGCACGAGCACCTCGCGGCGCTGGTCGCCGAGCGCATCATCGAAGTCATCCATCGCGAGACCCGGGCCAAGGGCAAAGTCGTACTCGGTCTCGCGACCGGCAGCACCCCCCTCGGAGTCTACGAGGAGCTGATTCGCCGCCATCAAGCCGGCGACGTCGATTTTGCGCGGGTTGTCACGTTCAATCTCGACGAGTACTACCCGATGCCGCCGGACAGCGCGCACAGCTATCACCGCTACATGTGGGAGAACTTCTTCGCGCATGTGAACATCGCGAAGGAGAACGTGCACATCCCCGACGGGACCACGCCGCGCGAGCGCGTCGTCGAGGCCTGTGCCGCTTATGAAGCGGCGATTCGCTTGGCCGGCGGCATCGACTATCAGCTGCTCGGTATCGGGAAGACGGGGCACGTGGGGTTCAACGAACCCGGCTCGGATGCCGGCTCACGCACACGCATCGTCACGCTCGACACGCTGACCCGCAAGGATGCGGCGGCCGACTTTTTCGGCGTCGAGAACGTGCCGCGCGAAGCGATCACGATGGGCGTCGCGACGATTCTCGACGCGAAGGAGATCGCGCTGCTTGCGACGGGCGAGCACAAGGCCGGGATCGTCGCCCGCGCCGTCGAGGGGGACATCTCGACCGACGTCGCGGCCACGTTCCTGCAGCGCCATCCCAATGTCGCGGTCTACCTCGACCTGCCGGCCGCCGCCGAGCTGACGCGCATCAACACGCCGTGGCTGCTCGAAGGAGTGGACTGGACGCCGGCGATGACGGAGCGCGCGGTGGTGTGGCTCGCCGAGCGGAGCAGCAAGGCGGTCCTCAAGCTGTCCGCGAAGGACTACGCGGAGAATCAGTTGAGCCCCCTGCTCGCGCGCGCCGGCTCGGCGGGGCCGATCAACGGGCAGGTGTTCAATCGCCTGCGCGACAAGATTCGGGGCCGCGCCAAACTGCCCACGCATGAGCGCGTGCTGGTGTTCTCACCCCATCCGGACGACGATGTCATCTCGATGGGCGGGATTCTCCGCAAGCTGTGGGAGAATGAAAACCAGATGGTCGTGGCGTATATGACGAGCGGCAACATCGCCGTGTTCGACCACGACGTCACGCGTCACATCGACTTCGTCGGGCGCGCCGCGGATGCGCTCGGCCTCGATCCCGCCGTGGTGAACCGCGCGCGCTCCACCGTGACCGCGGGCATCGAGCAGAAGGCTCCCGGGGATATCGACATCCCCGTGGTGCAAAACCTGAAGAAGTTCATTCGCGAGTCGGAGGCGATCGCGGCCCTCGCCGCCGTCGGCATCCCGCCGAGCGCAGCGCGGTTCCTCGATTTGCCGTTCTATCAGACCGGCGAGGTCCGGAAGCGGCCGCTGAGCGACAGCGACGTTGAGATCGTGCTGAAGCTGATCGAAGCCACGCGCCCCGATCTGATCTTCGTCGCCGGCGACCTCTCCGATCCGCACGGCACCCACCGCACCTGCAAGGCGGCGATCGAGCAGGCGCTCGCGCGCTACAAGGCGGCGCAGCGGCCGGAGGTGTGGCTGTATCGCGGGGCGTGGCAGGAGTGGTCGCTCACCGACGCGGATGTGCTCGTGCCGCTCTCGCAGGATGAGTTGCACGCCAAGATCCTCGCGATCTTCCGTCACCAATCCCAAAAGGACACCGCTCCCTTCCCGGGATACGACGAGCGGGAGTTTTGGCAGCGCGTCGAGGCCCGGAATCTGGAGACCGCCGCCCGGGCGGACCGGCTGGGACTGCCGGAGTACTACGCGATGGAAGCCTATGTAATTCAACGCGCTTAGCCGCGCAGCGTTGCACCGCAGACTACCCGTTCATTATGTTGGCGCCGGTTCTTCCCCCTCATGGAGGAGGCTAAGATGAGCGCGTCAACTACTAAGGCACTGAGTCTCGGGATCGTCGCCGCCGCCTGGGCGATCATTTCCCATCTCGGCAAAATCAACTTGCAGCTCTGGCCCGTCTTCGTCGGTCTCGCGTGCTTCGTCGGCGCGGGGGGCGGCGTGACGGGGTTGCAGAAGTCTCTCGCCGGCACGATTTCGGGCGTGGTCTGGGGAGCGGTGTACGTCGCCGTCGCCAGCGCGCTCGGCCGCCAGCCCGTTGTGGACGCGTTGGTCCTCGGCGCGGTGGTTTTTGGCATGGTGTACCAGGCGCGGGTCCCAATTCTCAGCTACACGGCGGGCGCCATCGTCGGCGGCGCCACGTATCTCGCCATGGGATTCCGGGCCTTCCAGATGAACGCGGCGCTGCGCGTCGTGATCGCGTTGGCGATCGGCTGCGTCCTGGGGATCGTGGCGGAACGGGTTGGGGAGATGCTGGGCCGGATGCGCGTCGTCCCGGCGATGTCGAACCGCTAGAAAAACCAAACCCGGAGCCACGCGCTGCGCTCCGGGCTGGCGAGGCCGGGCCAAGTGGCCGTCGACACTTGGACCACGACCTACGAGATCGAATCTAAGCTCGCACGCTTCGGGCAAGGTGCTCGGGGCGTGCGAGCTTTGTTAGAGAACCGTCCGGTCGACTTCGACCCTCGTTGCCGGGTGGGCAGCGACAACGGATTATCAGGCATGCAGTTTTTCCCTACATCCACACGTTTCCGAGTGCGACGCGGCGCGGTCATCGCCGTGCTGCTGGTACTCGTCTTTGCCGTCGCCGCGACGCTGGCGGTGCAAGCCTACACGAACGCGCGCCACCACCGCGCGCAAGCCGACCGGGTCCTGCGCGATTACGCGGCGCTTGCGGCCGCACGCGTGGCCAACGCCGCCGCGCGAGAGGTCTTTTGGGCCGTCACGCCTCCGCTCAAGGCGCTGAGGCAGGCGCACGAGGCCGCGCCCAGGAAGCCGCTCCCCGATCCGACGCATCTGCACTTCGATCTGATGGAGAAAGAGTTTTCCGTCGCGCCTTATATCCGATACACGTTCCGGATGGATCTCAAAACGGGCCAGATCCAGACAGCGGGATCACCAGTGCCGGCGCTTGTCCGTCAGTGGATGATGGACACGCTCCCCACCCACACCAGGGCGGTCTATGACACAACCTGGACGGGAAACATGGGGTCCATCCTTGGCCAACCCGGAGGGGATCGTCGCTACCTGGTATACACCGTGCTGCGTGACGAGAACGGCTCGATCAGGACGGCGCTCGGCTTCGAAGCAAAGCCGGCCGTGCTTCGTCCTCTCGCAGAAAAAGCCGTGAACAGATTCTCGGAGCACGGGGACTACGGCCCGCTGTTGCCTCGCCCGCTCGTCGGCAGCGTGCAGTATGACTCAATGGGATCGGTGATCGTGACCGATCGCTTCGGCGTCGAGATCTATCGCTCGGCGGCGCAGTATGCCTCGCCGTTCACCGCCCGGGACACGATCGGCACCGACATGGGCGATTTCTTCGCCCTGACCACCCTGCGGGCCGAGCTGGCGGATCAGCTGATCATCGGCGGGCTGCCGCGCTCGCGGCTGCCGCTCATTCTCGGCTTGCTCGGCCTCACCGCGGTGCTGATCGGCATCGCCTTGTTCCAACTCCGGCGCGAATCTCAGCTCGCGCGCCTTCGCAGCGATTTCATTTCCGGGGTTTCGCATGAGCTGCGCACCCCGCTCGCGCAGATCCGCATGTTTTCCGAGACGCTCACGCTGGGCCGCGTGCGCTCGGACGACGAGCGCCGCCGCTCGCTCGCGATCATCGATCAGGAAGCCCGCCGGCTCACGCACCTGGTCGAGAACCTGCTGCATTTCTCACGTTCCGAGCGCCAGACCACGCACATTACGCCCGAGCCCACTCGGCTCGCGCCGCTGGTGCAGGAAGTCATCGACGGCTTTGCGCCCCTCGCGGCCGCGCGCGGCGCGACACTCGCCGCGTCAGTGCCCGAGGACCTGATCGTGCCCGCCGATCCCGGCGCCGTGCGCCAGATGCTGCTCAACCTGCTCGACAACGCGGTGAAGTACGGACCCGCCGGCCAGGAAGTCCGCATCGGCGCCTCGCGCGAGAACGGCGCGGCGCGGCTCTGGGTCGACGACGGTGGCCCAGGAATCCCGCGCGCCGACCGCGAGCGCGTCTGGGTCCGATTCTGGCGGCTGGAGCGCGACCGCGATTCCGCCGTCGCCGGCAGCGGCATCGGGCTCGCAGTCGTCCGCGAGCTGGCGTCGCTGCACCACGGCCGCGCGTTCATCGAAGACACGGCACCGACGGGCGGCGCCGGGACACGCGTCGTCATCGAGCTTCCCGCATGATTGCCGCCGCCATTGGCCCCAAGCGGATCCTCGTGATCGAGGACAACCCCGATCTCGCGTACGGCCTGCGCAACAACCTCGAGATCGAGGGCTACGACGTCGAAGTCGCCAAGGACGGCACGAAGGGACTGAACCGCGCCAAAACCGCCAAGCCGGACCTCGTGGTGCTCGACCTGATGCTGCCGGGCATGGATGGCTTCCGGGTGCTGCGGGCGCTGCGGGAAGACGGGCACGGCATGCCGGTGCTGATCCTCACCGCGCGCGGCGAAGAGGCCGACAAGGTACGCGGCTTGCGGCTGGGCGCGGACGATTACGTCACCAAGCCGTTCGGGGTGCTGGAGCTGCTGGCCCGTATCGAGGCCTTGCTGCGGCGTGTTATGGCGCCCAGGAAGAACGGCGGCCCGCCGGCCCCGATGCTCGAGAAGTTCGGCGAAATCGAAGTGCTGACGCCGTCGCGGACGGTGCTGCGCGATGGCGCGCCGGTCTCGCTCACGCCGAAAGAGTATGATCTGTTGCTCGCGCTGATCCGGCGCGACGGCGCCTGCATCACGCGCACCGAGCTGCTGACCGAGGTCTGGGGCTACAGCGCCGAAGTCATGAGCCGCACGGTCGACACGCACGTCGCCGAGCTGCGCCGCAAGCTCGAGCGCGATCCGGCGAATCCCAAACACATTCTCACGGTCCGCAAAACAGGCTATCGTCTAGCGCGGTGAGCGCGACGAAAGCCGAAACCCTCCGCCGGCTCCATGTCGACGGACCGATGCTCGTTCTCCCCAACGCCTGGGACGCGGGGAGCGCGCGCATTTTCCTCGAGGCCGGCTTCAAGGCGCTCGCGACCACGAGCGCGGGCATTGCATTCAGCCTCGGCTACCCCGATGGCGAGAAGATTTCGCGGGACGAAATGCTGAGCGCGGTCTCCCGGATCACCCGCCGAGTCGATGTTCCGATCACGGCCGACATGGAAGCGGGGTATGGCCTCGAACCCACCGCCGTCGCCGACACGGTGCGCCGCGTCGTCGAAACGGGAGCGGCCGGCATGAATCTCGAGGACCGGCAGGACGGCAAACACCTGATCGAGTTTTCGCTCGCGGTCGAGCGGGTGCGCGCGGCGCGCGCCGCGGCCGACGCGTCCGGCGTCCCGCTCGTGCTCAATGCGCGGACGGATGCCTTCGAAGCGCCTGAATTGCGGCCCGAACAGCGTCTCGAGGAGGCCGTGCGCCGCGGCAATGCCTTCCGTGACGCTGGTGCGGACTCGGTGTTCGTCCCGTTCGTCGGCGATCGAGACACGATCGAGCAGCTCGTGCAGCGGATCCGCGCGCCCCTCAATGTCCTGGGGACGCCGACCGCACCCACCCTCAAGGAGTTGGCGGGCCTCGGGGTGCGGCGGGTGACATTCGGCTCGGCGCCGATGCGCGCGACGCTCGGGCTCGTGCGGCGCATGGCGCGTGAATGGAAAGAGAAAGGGACGTACGGGACACTCGAGGCGTACGGGATTCCGTTCGCGGAACTGCAAGGAGTCTTCGGTTAGTTCAGCTCGACGTGCAGGTGATCGGCGGTCCCGACGTGCCGCCGCGTATCGAAGCCCATCGCCCAGAAGTAGAACTGGACGCCGCGATTCTTGATCGCGCCGCGGCCCGTCGTCCGCAGGTCGACCGCGTGAATCCAGCCGTCGGCCTGCTTGTAGTGCCGCGTCCGTGTGTTGGTCGGCAGGCCCATCTTCGCGTAATCCTCCGGAAGCCGGCCCATGTCCGTGATGATCATGTCGCGATCGATGAGGACCAGCGTGGACAGCGCCAGGCGCATCAATGGGTGCACGGAGTGATAGTAGGCGCGAACCGGCGCTGACTTGGCATTGACGCTGGCAAGGTAGAGCAAGGAATAGCCGCAGTAGAACACGACGAGCGGCAGCGCCACCCACTTGGCCACCGGGACGATCAGCCCACGGCCGCTGCGGCCGCCCGCCTTGGTGAACTTCCTGGCGAGCCAGACCGCGTATGCCGTGATCACGCCGGCGGTCAGAAATGCCGCCGTGAGCACCGCGACCCAGACCGGCGTATGCCCATGCTCGTAGATGAAGACCGAGCCCCGCACCAGGACGCCGAACGGCAGCACGATGATCAGGCCGATCTTGAGGAAGCCCAGCGCCACATCGCCGGCCACGGCTCGCCACTCGGCGGGCGTCGCCTTGGCGGTCGCGCGCCATTTGCGCTTCCACTCCTTGCGGGCTTCCCGCTTCAGCCGTTCCAGTTTGAGCGCGAAGCCGTCCATAGCTGCAATCTACGGACTCCGTTCGCCCGGGGCTTCAGCCATTCACGGAATCGTCATGTGGACGCTCTGAAGCCGTCACGTGGGGTTGTGCAAGCCGCCATGGCAGCGCCGTCTCTTTGAGTCGGTCCCCTTCCACAGGAGCCTGCCATGCGAGCGCGTTGGGTTATTGTCGGCCTCATTGCCGTCCTTCTCAGCTGCACGAGCGAACGACCGGCGCCCTCCGAAACGCCAGCGGCACCATTCGTCGCTCAGGACCAGATGTACTTCTCGAATGGCGAGGCTGAACCAGCGGCGAGGCCGTTCGCCGAAGTTGCCGTCACCACCGCGAAGCTCCCCGTAATCACGAGGCCCGACGCGACGAAGATGATCATCAGGACCGCAACGGCCCTGATTGAAGTCGATTCGCTCGAATCGGCCGTCGCTCAAGTCAAGCAGCTGGCCGCGCGCGTCGGTGGCTATGTCGCCAACTCCGGCATGGAACTCGGCGGCAGCCGGCGCCGTCAGGCGGTAATCCAAGTAAAGATCCCGGCAGATCGATTCGAGGAAGCCGTGTCGGGACTGAAGCCGATCGGCAAGCTCGAATCGGACAACGTCAATGCGCAGGATGTGGGCGAGGAGTACGTCGACGTCATTGCGCGGATCGACAACGCCAGGCGGCTGGAGCGCCGCCTCATCGATCTGCTCGCGACGCGCACAGGCAAGCTCAAGGACGTGCTCGACGTCGAGCAAGAACTTGCCCGGGTGCGCGAAGAAATCGAGCGGTATCAGGGACGAGTCCGGTACCTCGAGGCCCACACCGCCGTCAGCACGCTCACGGTGACCCTGCACGAGCCCGTCCCGGTCGTGGGCGAGGCCGGCGAGAGCATCATGGGCGATGCCTTCCGTGGCGCCTGGCGCAACTTCGTCGTGCTGGTCGCGGGATTTGTGCAGTCGCTCGGGATTCTGATCCCGCTTGGCGCGCTCGCGTTCGTCGTGTGGGTCGTCGTGAAGCGCTCGCGGCGCGTCGCGCCTCAGTCGACGACCTGATGCGCACCTGACGTTCGGGGACCTTGCAGGCCGGCATTGCGCGGGCAGATTCGGAGTCCACCTTCTTTGCGGATGTCCGATATGCGTCGCACAACTATTCGGCTGCTAACACTCGCAGTCTTTGCCGCCGCCGGCTGCTCGGGAGATGACGCGATTGCTCCCGGCAGCCGGCCGTCATTCGCGGCCGGGGGCCAGGGGAACGGCAACGGCCAGACCTCGCTCGATCTGATCGAAGCCGACTTCGACGCCGGCCTGCTCGACCGCAACAACGCGAACCGCTATCGCCAGTACGCCGTCTCGGCAGCCGAAAAGTTACCAGCGAAGTATCGATCGGCGGTGATCGGTAAGGACGCCACCTTGTCCATGCTGAGGATGGCACTCGACTGGGACGACCTCTCGGCCACCACCCGGCAGGAAATCCTGGATCTGCGGGCACACGGCTTCGGGCAGCTCAAAGAAACCGCTGAAACCGAACACTTCGTCATTCATTACACGACGCAGGGGGAGCATGCGGTTCCCGCGGTCGACGCGAACGGCAACGGTCGCTCCGACTTCATCGACGTCGCGGTCGAAAGCTATGAGCGCATCTGGGACGTGGAGATCGACCAGCTCGGCTATCCGGCACCGAAGGGAACTCCGCAGGCGAAGTTCCACGTGTACTTCCAGAACCTGCGGAATTATTACGGCTACACCTCGACGGTCGGCGCTGTGGAGACGCTGGCGACGACTCCCTTTCCGCTGGGCACCGCGAGCGCGTACGTCGTGATCGAGAACGACTTCAGCGAAGGCTTCCCGCCCAACGACGAAGACCAGACCGGCCTCGAACCGGTGCGCAGCGGTGCACAGAAAGTGACCAATGCGCACGAGTTCATGCATGCCAGTCAGTTCAATATCAACATCTACCAGTCAGGCTGGCTGTTCGAGTCGCACGCCACGTGGGCCGAAGACGCCGTGTACGACGACCTGAACGACTGGCGTTGGTACATCAATCGCTTCCTGGCGACACCCGATTTCCCGCTGTTCAGCCGGTTCGTGTACGGGTCGGCGTTTTTTCAGAACTGGATGAGCGAGAAGCTCGACCTGGACGTGCCGCGGCAGATCTGGCTCGCAGGGCGCACGCGCTCGACGGCTGACGCCGTACGCGATGTCGCGTTCGGCGGCTCGTGGGAAGGCGTGAAGGCGTTCGCCCCAGACGAATACCAGCTGAACATCTCGGACTTCACGACCGACCCGCCCAGCGTCGTTCCCACACCGCGCAACACCATCCGGGCGACGCACTCGTCGTATCCGGTCAGTGT
>DASTDR010000649.1:0-9856 GCA_035710265.1 Gemmatimonadales bacterium
ATCTCTACTACCCCGACCTCTGCGTCTTCGATCTCGATCCCGCCGTGGAGGATTCCGAGCCGCTTCGCGCCGCAGCGCTCGCGCTTCGCGACCTGCTGCACGAGCTCGGCCTGAAAAGCTGGGTCAAGACGACCGGCTCGAAGGGGTTCCACATCGTCGTGCCGCTCGACGGCAAGGCGGATTTCGGCGACGTGGGGCGCTTCGCGCACGCCGTCGCGACGCTGCTCGTCGCGCGCGATCCGGCGCGCCTCACGTTGGAGTTCAGCAAGGCCGACCGTCGGAAGCGCATCTACGTGGACGCGGGACGCAACGGGTACAGCGCGACGTTCGCCGCCGTCTATGCCGTCCGGGCCAGGCCGGCCGCCCCCGTGTCCGCGCCGTGCACGTGGGAGGAGGTCGAGGGAGGCGAAGCCGGTCCGCGGACGTTCTCGCTGCGCACGATGGCCGACCGCGTCGCGCGCGTAGGTGATGTGTGGTCGGACATGCGCCGGCACCGCTACTCGCTTCAGCGCGCGATGGAGCGCCTGCGCCGCCTCGTCGAGGCGGGTCTCTAAAGTCGCCGGCACGCACTCCGTCGCGTCATTCCTTCGCCTTCAGCACAGCGATGAGATCCAGATGATCCAGCTTGCGTCTGACGACGAGTCCCGACACGAGTGCCGCCCCGATAATGCCGAGGAAGGCCTGCGCCACGGCCTGCCGCGAGACGTACAGCGGGAAGCGATAGACCTCGCTGTCGATTGACTCGACGATCGCTACCGCCAGGCTGTACCCGAGCGCGCCTCCGAGTGGCAGCGACACGAGCGTCAGCAGCGCCAGCTCGTCCAGGAGGATGAGCGAGATCTCGGCGCGCGTGAAGCCCAGCACCCGAAGGGAGGCTAGTTCGTGTGTGCGCTCCGACAACGAAATACGCGCCGCATTGTAAACGACGCCGAACGCGATCACGCCCGCAAAGAGCAGGTTGATGAAGATGGACAGGTTCAGCGTGGCCGTCAGTATTTCGCGGAAGCGCTTGAGAACGGCACGTTTGAAGCCAGCTCCCGCAACGGTCGGTATGCCCTTGAGAGCGCTGGACAAACGCGACTCGTGGGACGGGTCGATCAGGAGAAGGGCACTCGTTGCCACGTCGCCCTCGCGCATCAGTTGGTGCAACGTGACGATGTCCATGTACACCGCGAGCCCGAGGAGGTCGTCCACCAGCCCGGCGACCTCGACACGCTGAGTCGGACGACGTCCCTCGAGCACGTCGAGGGTGACGACATCGCCGGTGGTCACGCCTAGTGCCTCGGCCAGCTTCAAGGACAGAACGACGCCGGCCGGCGGCATCCGGATAGGCGCTCCTCTTCGGTCGAGCACACGTTTGAGTCGGGCCGAGGGCGACACGCCCGTGAGTGCCAGATAGCGCTGTCTGTGAGCGGCGCGCACGCGCACGGGCACGGAGCGCTGCGGTTCCACGGCAACGACGCCTGGAAGCCGGGCGAGCATATGTCGCGCCTCATCGCCGCGCGGCTCCATGAAGTTGACCGTGACGTCCTGCAACTCCGTGTGCCAGAACTGCGTGAGGATCAGCCGTTCGATGGCGTCGGTGAACACGAAGCCGACCATCAGAATCGCCACGGCGCACGAGATGCCGAAGACCGTAGCGGCGGCGCGGAACCGGTGCCGAGCGATGTTCCGCACGACCATGCGACCGGCCATGCCGAGGTGACGAGACACGACGGGAGTTTCCAGGATCGTACGTCGGTACCGTGCAGGCGCCTCCGGCCGCATGGCTTCCGCGGGTGGCACCTTGACTGCCCGGACCACGGCGCGAAACGCGCCGGCCCCGGCGGCGGCGAAGGTCAAGGCCGCGGCGCCAACGACCACTCGAAGTGGAAGGTGAAATGCCAGCACCGGGAACCGGAAATATTCGTTGTAGAAACCGATGATCGTCGTGCCGAGAACGACGCCACCGATCACGCCAATCACGACGCCAATGGCTCCAATGACCATGGCCCACTTCAGGTAGTGCCAACCGATGGACGTGTTGTCGTAGCCCAGCGCCTTGAGCAACGCGATCTGCGTCCTCTGGAGTTCCAGCGCGCGTGTGAGCACCAGGTTGAGCACGAACGAAGCGATGATCAGGAAGATCAGCGGGAGCACAAAACCGAAGGTCTTGAGTTGTAACAGTTCGTTCTCCACCGTCCAGTGCGACGGCTGCGACGCTCGGGGAATGGCACCTCGGCCGCCGAATGGCTCGAGGATCCGGTCCAGCCGCCCGATCACCTCGTCGGTTGAGGCACCCGGAGACAAGCTGAGCACCAGATCGTTGAAGCCACCCTCCATGTCGAAGGCGGTCGCCAGGGCCTTCTCGTCCATCCAGAACACACCGAATCGCTCATCGTCGGGGATGAGCTCCCCGGGCCGGATGCTGTAGACATACTCGGGCGAAAGCGCAACACCCACGATCGTCAGCGGTCGCAACCGCCCGTTGATGATTGCCGATACCTGGTCGCCCGGCTCCAGGCGGTTGGCAAGGACGAAGCCCTCGCTTGCCAGAATCTCATCGGACCGGCCGGCCTCGATCCAGCGGCCGCGCCGGAGAAACAGGTCGTTCACACGAGGTCGGCGGCCCGTCGGGATCGCGATCAGCTGCGCCCCGGCTGGCTCATCGCGTCGACCCAGGTCGAGCGTGACGTACGACGCCACGCGAGCCTCGACCGCCGACACGCCAGGAATGGCGGCAATCTCCACGGCGACGCGCTGAGGAGCTCGCTTGAGTGTGGCGAACACATGCGCGAATCGCTGTCGCTCGTAATATGCGTGCTGCGTGTGACTGAGTGACGTGAAGTTCGACTGGTACATCACGTACATGGCCACGCCGGCGGCGGCAAGCAACGCAATCGCGATTGCCTGCCCCTTCATGGCCCACAAATCACGGAAGAGTTTCCGATCGAGAGCCGAGAGCGTCACTACGACTGCTCCGGCGGCGACGGCTCTTTCGCCACGACAGCACGGCGAACTGGCTTGTGTGGAGCTCGCGTGTGATCGGTCGACAGGCCATCACGCCTGCAGCGGCAACCCATGCTCCGTCTCGGCCTGTATGTCGCAGCCGGGGTGTCGCGAGGTGTTCAGCTCGAGCATCGCCGCGCGCACGTGTCGGCCGACGGTCTCGACATCCTGATCGATGTTGGCAAACTCGCGCAGACGGTCCACCCAGCCGGAGCGCTGGTAGAAGCGGAAGGCCTCCTGCGGATCGAATGGTCGGTCAGCCGGCGGTTCCCAGATGAGTCCGCGCGCGACGAACGAGTGCAGGTCGTACGGCCCGAAGTCGAGGCCGTGCACGTAGCAACTCGGCCGGCCGGCCGTCACGGCTTCTACGTGGATGCTGGAGTTGCCGGCGAAAACGACGTCACACTCGTGAACATCCTCGAAGACCGACCGCTCGCGGCTCAGCCCTATCTTCGGACTGTGCCAGCCCTCGATGAAGGCGTCGAGCCCGTCCCACAGATTCAAGGGGTGCGGCCGAACGAGAATCCGCCCGACCGAGCCGCTGTTGAGCAGGGACTCCAGCAACAGCCTCAGTCGCTGCTCACGTGTGTCCTTGGACAAGAACACGCCGACCGCCATAGACGCGTGAGTGGGCACGGAGATCGGCACATGGTGCTGTCCACGGCCGTGGATGATCGTCCGATGCATCCGGCACCCGGCCCGCTGATAGATATCCTTCGCGGCCTGGCAGTGGACGACGCCCAAGTCGTACGAGAGCGGAGCCACCGGCCACACGGGCATGCCATGCGCCACCAGGACGACGGGCACGCCGCGTCGACGGGCGGCGAGATTGAAGGCGATTCCGTGAGGGTTGCTGTGGTTGGATGTGACGGCCATCGAGAAGTTGGCGGATTCGAACAGTTGCACGAAGCGGCTGTAGTAGAGAATCAGTTCTACGACGCGTAGCACCTTGAAGTACTCGTGCCGGCGGTGGAGGCGTCTCGCCAGTCTCAGGATCTGCCGTAACTTCCGCAGCCCGCCACGCCGGGGCAGAGCCAGGGAGACGCGCGGTCGCGAGAACGCGAATTCCCGCCACTCGAGCTCTGGTGTCAACTGTCTCAGCCAGCCGATCGCGTGTCGTTCGTTGGCAAAGCGCCCAACCCAGGCGACACCGCTACCGCCATCGGATCGCACCTGCGCGAAGCACCAGATTCCTCTGGCAAGTGCCATCACGGCTGGAATCGCTGTATGTGTCGTGCGCGCGATGAGCGCAGCCGCCATCTGCAGGCTCCGATACTGCGACATCACGAAGCCGAAGATCCCCAGCACCACCTCGGCCTCGTCGCATCGCAGGACGCCCTTGACCCCTCGATACAGGAGCGTGCGATCGTTCTTCATAGGATGGCCAGTCCTTCAATCAGGTTGTCGACCGTATTCCGGTGCACGCGATGTCGCACCGACCGACTGCCATTGGCATTGTGCGGCGCGAGCAGGCAGTTGCCCATCCACCGAAGCGGGCTATCGGCGGGCAACGGCTCGTCGTCGAACACATCGAGTGCCGCGCCGGCAAGGCGCCGCTCCCGCAGAGCCTCGATAAGGGCCGACTCATCGACTACCGCACCCCGGGCGGTGTTGATCAGGTAGGCGGTCGAACGGACGTGTGCCAGCTCGCGGCGACCAATGAGCCGCCAGGAGGTCGGATTCAAGTCGCAATTGAGCGAGATGAAGTCAGCCTCTTCGAGCAGGTCTCGCAGCGGCACCATCGTGAGATCTGTCTCGGCGATGAACGCGGCAGGCATGGGGCATGGGTCGTTGCCCAACAGACGCATACCACACGCTCGTGCCCGTCGTGCCACAGCCTTGCCAATGTGACCGACTCCGACGATGCCGAGAGTGCACTCGTTGAGTGCTACGGTGTCGCACTTGCGCCAACAGCCGTCACGGATGTCCCGATCCATCCACGGCAGCTGACGTGCAAAGCACAGAATGTAACCGAGCACCGTGTCGGCGACGGGGTCGGTGAACGCACCGACGGTGTTGCATATCCGTATGCCCAGGCGAGCAGCCGCGGCCTCGTCAATCGAGTCGGTCCCCGTGCCCCACTTGGAAATGACGCGCAGGCGGCGCGCAGCTCGAAGGACGCGCTCGGTATACTGGTCATCGCCGCAAATCGTCCCGTCGATGTCATCGACCAGCGGCAGCAGATCTGCTTCGCTGAGCCGCTCGTGAACCGAAACGGTCACGAGCTCGATCGAGTGCGATTCGAGTTCCCGTCGATAGTCCTCCAGCACCGGCAGGAAGTACGGCGCGGTAATCAGGACCCGTCGGGTCACGGGTATCCCCTCGCTCCCATGCGCGCCTCGACAATGGCCAGATCGTCCGGCGTGTCCACAGCGTGCGTGTCCACGTCCGTTTCGACCAGGCGGACACGGCCGCCATGCTCCAGGATGCGCAGCATATCGATCGACTCCTGCTGTTCGAGCGGCGTAGAAGGGAGCGTCGCATACTCGAGCAAGAAGTCCCGGCGAAATGGGATGACGCACACCTGCTTGAAGACCGGCAGAGACGCGACATCGTCGAACGCAACGGCAGGAATCGGCGCACGCGAAAAATACATCGCGTCGCCTCGCAGGTTCCGTACAACTTTGATGGTGTTGGGATCCTCATACTCCTGGCGCCTCGTGATTCGCTTGACGAGGTTGGCACATCCCACCGACTGACTCTCGAGGAGCGGTGCCATTGCGTCGACGATCATCGTTGGCAGGATCATGGGTTCGTCACCCTGGATCATCACGATGATCTCCGCGTCCAACATCCGGGCGGCCTCCGCCGTGCGATCGCTCGCGCGCATGTGACTGGCCGCAGTCATGATGACATGACCACCGAACCCCTCGACGATCGTCTGGATGTCCGTATCGCAGGTTGCGACATACACGGCGTCGAGCTCGCGGCACATCGCTGCGCGGCGGTACACGTGCTCGACCATGGGAGCGCCGAGCAGTGTCGCCAGCGGCTTGCCGGGAAAGCGGCTGGCCGCCATGCGGGCGGGAATCACCGCGACGGCTCGCACACCGGCCTCTCTGTTCCTGGCGGCACGCGCGTGACCTGCAGGAATCGATATGCACTCGGAATCGTCACGAGCAACACGAGCATCACCAGGACGATGATCGTGCCCTCGACCGGGAACTGAACGGCAGAGGCCGCGATCCCAAGGAGATAGAACCGCAGCGCTCGCGATGTCACCGCAGCAACTAGAAAACGCGAACGTGGGTACCCTCGCGTGACGGCCAGAACTCGGACTGGCAGAAAAGGCACTACCGGAACGAGGCCGGCGATCCACAGGCTGCTGAACGGTGCACGTTCGAAAAGCGTCCCGACACGAGCGACCGGGCGCGTACGCAACACACGGTCGAGGACCGACGTCGCGGCCACGCTGGACAGCAGTTGCCAATTCACGATCTCAGCCACGAGCGTTCCGGCGCCCGCCACAACCGCCACCGTCAAAGGGGAGTGAAGCGTGGCCATGTAGAGCACCGCTGGCTCGTGCGGCACGAGCGCCACGATGAATTCTGAAGGGATGCCGTAGAGGAAGAAGGTCAGCAGGCCGGGATTGTCACGAACCGATGTCGAGAGCGCCCAGGGCGTCAGCACACCGATCACCAGCAGGCATTCCACACCGACGACCAGCGTCCCGAACCGAGAGTCATGTCGCACGGGGATACCCCATGGACTGCTGTCTTGCGCGGAACGCGCCTGGAGGTTCGGTCCTCCGGCCCAACGACAGGCCCGTCACAATTCCGACCGTCTTCTCGTACCGAAAGCGAAGAATTTCGCCCGCCGCTCCGCGACCGCGATGCGTCCTCAGAGCCGAGTACAAGTCCTGCGCACACCAGCTGATCTCACGCCGGACTTCCCGAGGGATGCTGCTGGCACGTTTGAGCCCGAGACAACAGGCGGCCACCGCTTCACGGCGATAACGGTGACGCACTTCCGGCCACGACTCGACGTGAACGTGAACGACTGATGCGTTCGGTTCGTACCGCACGCAAAGGCCCCGGTCGATCCAATGTCTGGCCCATTCAATGTCTTCAAGACCTGTCAGAGATTCGTCGAACGGGTGAGCGTCCCAGAGCGAACGCTTGACCGCCGCATTGGCGTTGTTGGCGAACGGCTGGTCATGCGGCGCCTCTTCCGGAATGGCGGGGTACAGTCGATCGAAATCGCGGGCCTCTGAGAACTTCGAGACATCGTGCGCGCGCTGACGACCGTAGACCATGGCGGTCTCCGGCAGTCTAAGTGGTGCGACCAGCCGCTCGAGCCAGCACGGACCCGCCGGGATTGCGTGAGCCGACAGGATTGCGAGCAGCTGACCAGGCGCTTCGCGGATCCCGATGTTCAGTGCACGGCCGAACGTGAAATCCTCCCGCCGCAGATGGACGATCCGTGCCCCGCTCTCTTCTGCGATTTCTCGAGTCCGATCGACAGAACCCGAGTCGACGACCACGACGTCGAAGTCGCGATAGCTTTGCGCGGACAGCGCCGCGAAGACCTCGGGGAGCCACCGCCCTTCATTCAATGCGCGAATGACGACGCTGGTCTCGGGCGACACGTTGGGCGCCCGGCACGTAGCAATGTCGAGAGACGTCACATCGGCGAGCTCATCACGACGCATGCTTGTGGCCTGCCTCCACCCGTGTAGTGCGCAGAAGACGACAGGTTCGTCCCGGATCATGCCCGCGGTGTGGCCGTGAGCGTCGAAAGCATCAGGCACACCCCTCCCAACATACCGCGGTGATGCCTCCGAGCAGAGCCCCAATTCCGATTCCAACCCACAGGAGAGTCTTCTTCCAGTTCGCCATGCGCTGCTTCTCGATCCACGCGATGTCACGGAGCTGAAAGGCCTGGCCCGGGCCAGCGGCTCGCGTGTCCGATCTGATCGCGAGCGACTGGGCCGACACATCCTGCAGGATGCCGTGAAGCATGTTGCCATCGGCAAAGGTGACCACCACGCGTGTGCCCGGTCCGAGTGCTTCGGCCTGCTTTCGCACGATCTCGGCCTGGCGCGCGGGCTCCAGCACCGGCCGGCGGGGACCGTACCTGGTGGCGCATGCCGTGTTGACTGCGAGCGCGACGAGGAGCACGAACGCCACGAAGGTCCGCCTGGTCATCTCTGCCCTCCTGTGAGCTGCCTCCACCGTGTAGTGCGCAGAACTCGCCCCGAATGGCTCGCCGATCTTGTGCGGGCAGCGCGCGCTGGGGAAATTCGTAGATCTACGTAGGCTATACTCCGGCTGTCATGCGGCTGTCGCACCGCGCGTATGACCGCCTTCTGCGCGTCCTTCCGCGGTTGTACGCGTGCCTGACAGTCGAAGCACTCCAAAGGCAGGCGCCGCTTCTGGCTTTGGAAATCGCCGAGGCTGATGGCGCTGGGTGGTTCGAATTCCAGATGGGAGCCCAACCCGCCGTCGTTGGATTTCGGGAGTCCAAGCCGGTGATGACGCCGAGGACGCTTTCAGGGATTCCACACGCCGTCGCATCACATCCCCACGTAAACGACTGGTTGGCAGGAGACGTCCGCACGCGCCGGATGTCGGACCTTCCCCAGAAGACGTGGCATTGGTACTTCGACGACAATCGCGAGACCTACCGGGATGTCGGCGTCGAACACGCCAATGTGCCTCTTGGTGTTCATCCAACCCGAGTGGCTGCGCTCACACTTCGGCGGATGAGGAAACCCTTTCGCGATGAGGACATTGCCGCGCTCGCTATGCTCAGGCCTCACGTTCGGCAGGCCCTCGCGAACGCGAAACTGTTCGAGGCGACCCGGCGTGCCGCCGCCCGGCTGACGACGGGCGCGACCCGCGCCGAATCACTCACCGAACGCGAGTCGCAGGTGGCGTTTTGGCTCGCGCAAGGAAAGACAAATGTCGAGATCGGCCTGATTCTGAACGTAGCAGCGCGAACCGCCGAAAAGCACGTCGAGAGCATCCTCCGCAAGCTGCACGTCGAGAACCGAACGACCGCGGCGATCACCATTCGCACCCATCTGTCGTCGCGACCCTGAGTCCAAGAGGGTTTCCTCACATCTACATTTCGTCCATAGCTACGTAGAAGTGCGTATTGCCGCGCCGTTGGCGTATGGCGGACTCTGCGCCCGTGAGCCGCTTTTCCGGACGCGTGCGCATTAGCCAACAGAACGATTCGGCCACCGTCAGCCTTGAAAGGAGTCAGCCATGCTGACACGAACCGGAGTGCGTGTTCTGTTGTCCGCTCTCGTCGTCGCCGTCGCCGCGCCGGCGGTCGACGCGCAGGAGCCGGCCACCTCACTGGATCAGCTCCGCGTGCTTGTGAAGCCGGGAGACACGGTGACCGTCACCGACGAGACCGGGCGTGAAACCAGGGGGAAGATTGCGTCGCTGACACAGGCGTCACTCGAACTCGCCGTGGACGGCGGCCTGCGCAGCTTCGCCGAAGGCAACGTCAGAGTCGTGCGCCAGCGACGGCCGGACAGCCTCCGCAACGGCGTCCTGTGGGGCCTCGGTGCCGGAGCCGCGTTCGGGGCCATAGGTTTTGTGGAAGGTGCCGAGGTCGGTGTCGCCTCCACGGCCCTCTATGCCGGAATCGGCGTCGGAATCGGAGTTGGCATCGACGCGGCGCTCAAGTCCACTCAGACAATCTTCTTCAATCCCGCGCGCACCCAGGCCGGGCTGACGCTGCGACCGGTCATGAGTGACGGGCGCGTCGGGATGTCGGCATCGCTCTCGTTCTGAGCTCGGTGTGGCAGATGTGTTAACCGTTTCCTCCGCGCCGCGTCATAGCGGACGTGAGTCTGCTGCAGGACGTTCGCTTCGCCGTCCGTCTGCTCGTCAAGAACCGCTGGATCACGATC
>DASTDR010000650.1:0-2262 GCA_035710265.1 Gemmatimonadales bacterium
TCGTTCGTTCTAGATCCCGCGCCGCCAGTAGCCCCGTCGTGCTCGCAGCCCGATGCCGTGACCGCGGACCATCCCGCGGCGCATCCGCCGCATCTCCCCCACCCGATTGAGCAAGCGCTCGCGCATCTGGTTATAGCGCCACTGTTGCACAGGCGTCAGAAAGCCGCCCAGCTCGCGGTTCTCCTCCTGCTGGAGGCGCACCAGGTCGAGGCGTGCCGCCGTGAGTCCATCCATCAGCTTGCGGACGCTGTCCTGATTGGCGGCCACCCCAGGCTGCATCTGATTCTCGAGGGCGCGGCGCCGCTCCACCTGCAGCTGTATCAGCGCCCGGCGTCGCGGACCGAAGCGCTCCTGCGTGTCCCGCAGCTTCGCCGTCTGTTCGTTCGTCAGCTTCAGCTCCTGCTGCACGCGTTGGTTGAAGCGTTGCTCGATCATCGTGCGCAGCTGCTCCGCTTGCGTGGTATCACGCACGCTGTCGCGTTGCGCCGAGAGGGCCCCACCCGGCGCCAGAATGACGGCACAGCTCAGAACCAGAAGTGCTTTCACGGTTATCCCTCCCGCAATAATTGACGCAATTGCTGCGCATCCAGTTCGTGAAGATCCGAGGTACTGTCTGTGACGCTTTCGTCGATGATCTGATCGAACGACGCGAGGAGCGACCGTAGCTCGTCGATGGACAGATCCTGCAAATCGTCGGCGATCAGGTGAGCAGGGACTCGGGATTCGGAAGTGGAGAGCAGGGCTTTCACTCCGAGGCCCCCACCGACGACGAGCACCGCCGCGGCGGCGATCCGCAGCCAGGTGGACTGGATCCACGTCGTCCGGCGCTTCGGCTGCTCACGCAACCGTGCGACCACTGTACGGGCGGTCGCCTCGACATCGAGACGCTCAGCCGCGCGCGCGCCGAGCTGCCGCGCGATCTCGTTCAGTCTCTCTTCAGTCATCGATCAACTCCTTCAGCCGCCGCACCGCATGGTGATAGTGAACGCGCGCCGCACCCGCTGTCGTCGTCAATGCCGCGGCAATTTCCTCGTACTCGAGGCCCTGCTGCGCCCGCAGCAGGAAGACTTCACGTTGCAACCGCGACAGCTGCTTCAATCCTTTGGCAAGCAGCGCTTCAGCTTCACTGGCTTCCGCGTGCGCCTGCGGGTCCCCGCGCGCATCGCGGACTCCCTCATCGAGCGGGATGAGCCGGCGGCGCGCGCTCTTGCGGCCAAAGTCCTTGAGCACGTTCCCGCCGATCGTCAGCAACCAGGTCCGAAACTGGCACTGGCCGCGAAACCGGTCCACCGAACGAAAGGCGCGGATGAACGTTTCCTGCACCAGATCGTCGAGCTCCGGCTCCGGCGCGCCGGCCCCCGCCAGAAAACGCGCCAACGCCTTGGCATGACGCGCAACGAGCTCGGCCGCTGCCTGCTCGTCCCCGGCTCGCCAGGCCGTGATCAGCGCGGCGTCGGGCACTGGAAGCGGCTGCGGTAGCCCCATGGGTTTGGTGTTGGACGTGGGATCGATTGGGATGTTAGGAAGCTAGGGACAGACGACCCTTGCCCGCCCGTGACCGCCCGTATAGCTTCGGAATTCGAACGATCGTTCGAAATCATGCGACCCTACGACGAACGTCTCGACCACCTCCTCGCCCGCGCGGCGACGGTCTTTGCCGACAAGGGCTACCACCCCACCACCATGCGTGACCTCTCCGCCGCGAGCGGGATGTCGCTCGCGGGTATGTACTACTACGTCCGCGGCAAGGAAGACCTGCTGGCGCTCATTCAGGAGCGCTGCTTCACCCGCGTGCTCGAGGGCGCCCGGCAGGCGGTTGCGAGAGCGACTGACCCGCACGAGCGGCTCCAGGCGTTCATTCGGCACCACGTGACGTTTTTCGCCAAGCACATGGCGGAGATGAAGGTGTTGTCGCATGAGGCCTCGCCGAAGACGGTGAGCGCTATCAAGCGGCGCTACGTCGATCTTTTGGAATCGATTCTGAAGAACGCGGCCCCCGAGCAGCATGCGGTGGACCGCAGCGCGGCAACCTACATCCTGTTTGGGATGATGAACTGGATCTACAACTGGTACGACCCGGCGGGCCAAATCGATCCCGACCGGCTGGCCGATCTGATGGCGAGCATTTTCCTCGGCGGATTCGTCGAGACTCATTCGGAGGCTAAGTAAATCCATGGCGACCATGACTGAACCGCAGGTGAAGACTCTCGTCCAGTATCGGACCGAGGATGGGCTCGCGATCATCGAGCTCGACGATCCCCC
>DASTDR010000651.1:0-2643 GCA_035710265.1 Gemmatimonadales bacterium
TCGCTGGCGCCGACGATGACCACGCCGGCGGCGACGGAGGCCGGCAGCATCCTCGGCACCGCGCCGTACATGAGCCCCGAACAAGCGATCGGAAAGCCCGTGGACAAGCGCACGGACATCTGGGCGTTCGGGTGCACCGTGTACGAGATGCTCACCGGGAGGTCACCCTTTGCGAGAGAGACGAAGGCGGAAACGCTCGTCGCCATCCTCGAGCGCCAGCCGGACTGGACCGCCCTGCCCGCGACGACGCCGGCCGGCGTTCGTCGGCTCCTCGCGCGCTGCCTGGCGAAGGATGTCAGGCGACGGCTGAGGGATATCGGTGATGCGCGGCTGGATCTGGCGGACGAGGCGCCGGCGGGCGAGGCGTCGATCACTCAACGCTCGAGCAAGCCGACGATCGTGCAGTCGATCGCCGCACTCGTCCTCACCGCCGTGGTTGCCGGAGCCCTCGCCTGGGTATTCAATCCAGCGCCGGCCCAGCCGTCCTCGTCATCGGTCGCTCGGCTCGTGATCGTGCCGCCGCCGGGCGAGGTGATCGATTCGGGCAACTTCGCCGTGGCCATTTCTCCCGACGGCCGGCACGTGGCTTACGTCGCCGGTGAAGCCGATCGCAAGCGCATCTACGTGCGTGCGATCGACCAGTTCAACAGCGTGGCGCTGCCCGGGACCGAAGGGGGCAACGTCCCGTTCTTCTCGCCAGATGGTCAGTGGGTTGGCTTCATCGCCGGAGGGAAGATCCGGAGGACGCGCGTCGATGGCGGGCAGCCGCAGACGGTCACCGATGCGGTGCAGACCGTGAACGCCCTCGCGGTGCCGAGCTGGGAAAGGGACGACAACATCTACTTCACGCCGGGACCCGGCACAGGCATCTGGCGCATCCCTTCGGCTGGCGGGCCCACGGTGCCTGCCACGATGCTGCAGGGGTCGGAGAACTCCCACCGGTGGCCACAGCTGCTGCCAGACGGCAAGACGCTGCTGTTCAGCGCCGCCACGGTGTCCGATTCACAGGTCTACGTTCAGTCACTGGCCACAGGCGAGCGCCGGCAGATCGTCAAAGGCCTCGGCGCGCGCTATTTGCCCAGCGGGCGCCTCGTCTACGTGCAGAGCGGCGCGCTGATGGCCGTCCGATTCGACGCGAATCGCTTCGAAGTCGTGGGTGAAGCGGTCACGGTTCTCTCGGGGTTCATGCAGGTCACGCGTCTCCGCAACAGCACCATCGCGAATCTCGCCCCTGAAGTCAGCGTTTCCACCGCTGGCACCGTCGCCTACGTGCCCGCTCGCTCGAAGCCAGTGCAGGAGGCGCTCGTCTGGGTGAGCCGCACCGGGGTCGAAACGCCGACCGGCGCAAGCGGTGGCGTGTATTTTCAACCGCGGTTGTCGCCTGATGGCTCGCGTGTCGCCGTGACCATCGGCGGCGAAGACAACGACGACGTCTGGCTGTTCGAGCTTGCCCGGGGCACCTGGAGCCGCGCGACGACCTCCGGCGGCAACAACTCGTTTCCGCTCTGGTCGCCGGACGGGCGCCGGATCGCACATGTCTCGGACAGATCTGGTCCAGACAACATGTACGTGAAATCGCTGGACAGCACGCAGGACGAGCGGCTGCTGGCAAGCGCCGAGCCCCACTACCCGTTTGCGTGGACCAAAGAAGACACGCTGGTGTTCGTCAGACCGGATCCGATCACCTTGCAGGACATCTTCGCCTTGCGCATCAAGGAAGGCGCGCCGACGCCGGTACTGAAGACGGCGGCCGGCGAGGGCGCCCCGGCCGTTTCGCCGGACGGTCGCTGGCTGGCCTACGCGTCCAACGAATCGGGCCGCAACGAGATCCATGTGATGCCGTTCGGACGGCCGGGCGAGCGGTCGACGGTGTCGACCGACGGCGGTAACGAGCCGGTCTGGTCCCCAACCGGGCGGGAACTGTTCTTCCGGAGCGGGAACGACATGATGGTCGTCGACATCTCGACAACCCCGTCGTTTTCGGCGGGCAAGCCGCGCCGGCTGTTCACGGGCGCCTACCAGCGTTCGCTCGCACTCTGGCCCAACTACGACGTCGCCAACAACGGGCAGCGCTTCCTGATGGTCAAGAAGCTCGATACGGGGGACGAGCCGAATCAGATCAACGTGGTGCTGAACTGGATCGACGAGCTCAACCGGTTGCTGCCGCCGAAATAGCGACTCTTGACATTACTGATTCTGGATTGGTGATTGTTGAGTCGTTGTTGATTGAGGATCGCTGATTGGCGATTGCGTGCTCCAATCACCAATAAATCACCCATCTCCAATCACAAATCATCAACGAATCGAAGATCAACAATCACCAATCACAAATGGCCCGCGGCCCCTGACAGATCTTCTCCGTGCGCCGCCGTCGTCGGCGGCCACGGTGGCAGCAGTCGCACCAGCCCGGCGAGCAGCACGAACGGCAGGATCAGCAGCAGAATCGAAACGCCGAGCCCCTCTCGCGTCGCGAACTCCAGCTTGTAAGTGGTATAGCCGAGGAAGCTCTTCGAGAACAGCTGGCCGCCAATCACCACATTCCACCGCATCGCGAAGATGCCCACCAGGGTCAGAATCCCCGCGAGGACATACATACGGCGCCGCAGTTGTGCACTCTGGACGAGGCGGGTGAACGCCAGCAAC
>DASTDR010000652.1:0-4693 GCA_035710265.1 Gemmatimonadales bacterium
CACCCGTCCTGCATCTCACGGTCGACACGGGCGTCGTGCGAGCCGAAGCTCGGCGGGGGGGCATCGTGGTGTGGGCAGGCGAGGCTCCATATGAAACCCTGGTGGATCTCACTGACGTGATCGCGCGCCTGGCGGCCGTGCCCTCGGAGCGCTGCCGGCAGCTCCGTGTGTCGCTCGAACGTCCGCCCGCGCAAACGCGAACACTCAAGGACCTCCCCCCCGTCCGTGACCGCGACCTCCCGGCGCTCGTCGCCGCTCAAGCTGGTCGCTTCTTCCGACGCAACGGAGCGCCGCTGGTTACCGACGCGATCTGGGTCACGAACGGGAAAGGCCGAGTCACCCAGGCGGCCGCCGTCGAAGAGCCATTGCTCGTTGCTATTGTGGCTGGTGCAGCCCAAGCAGGTCTCGTCGTCGAGTCGATCGGCGCTGCCGGCCTGTCGCCGCAGTTGCAACTCCTGCCAACTGCCGAGCGAGCAATCCGATCACGGGCAAACCGTCGGAGCCTGATCCGGTTGGGCGTTTCGGCCTGCGCGCTCTGGCTCATCGCCGGCGCGCTGTTCGGAGCTCGATTGATAAAGGAACGGCATGACATCGATGCGGAGCTGGCGGCGGCGGAAGTCCCACTCGCTGCGCTACGGGACGTGCGCCGCGAGATGCGCGCCGCGGAGGCGATGGTCATCAGCCTGGCCGACGCGCGCCGCTCGCGCGGCAAAGCGCTGGCCACACTGGCTCGGCTCAAAGCGGCAATTCCGGACTCCGCGGTGCTCACGTCCTACCGCTGGCGAGCGGATGGCTCGGGTGTGCTCGCGGGCGCGAGCCGCCGCGCGGCTGACGTCCTCGCGGCCGTAGAACGGAGCCGCGCAGTCGGCAATCCTCGAATTGAAGGAGCGATCGTGCGCGAGGCCATCGCCGGCCGAGACTGGGAGCGTTTCACGATCGTGTTCGGAGCGAGCAATCCGTGACGCCCAGAGATCGGCGGGCCCTGATCATCGGTGTCGGTGTCGTGCTTGCGGCAGTCGTGCTGCTGCGCGTGCTCCCCGCGACGCTCCGAAACGTCAGCGACGCGCGCGCGATGCTGCGGGAGCGCGCATCCCTCCTGGCGCGCACGCGCGATGAAATGGCGTCGCTCCCCAAACTGCGCGATTCGGCGGCTGTCTTGTCGCAAGCGCTGGTCGCTCTGGCCCCGCAGCTCCTATCAGGATCGGTAGACGCGGAAGCCGCGGCCGATATTTCCGGGCGCGTGAATATCATCGCGTCCCGAGCGCCCGCCAAAGTCGAACGACTCGATCCGATCCGGGATTCCATCACTACGGGGCGGTTAGGCCGTGTTCGCTTACACGCCGCGCTCGAGACGGATGTGCGTGGGCTGGTCGCTGTGCTCAAGGCGATCGACACCGGGGATGAGGTCTTGCTGTTAGAGGAGCTTCACGTCGAGGCGCCACAGCCGGCCGGCGCGGAGCGCGGTCCCGAGATCTTGAGGATCGAGGTCATTGTGAGTGGGTGGTACATCAGGCCGCGGGAAACGGGAAACGGGAAGCGGGAAACGTGAACACCAGGGCGCTTCGCCTGGCACTGATTATGGCAGGCTGTCTGGGCCTGCTGGCTGTGGTTCGGCTCGCCGCGTGGCCGCTCGTGCAAGTCGGGCTCCCGCTCGCCGGGGATTCCGTTGCCGGTACACGCGCGGTCGACCAAGCGCGGATGATTTCCGCGGACTCCGTGGCGGGAATTGCAGCCCGCAATCCATTCCGCATCACGCGACGTCCGGCGCTGCCGCCGTACGATCCACTCCGCCTCGCCGAGCAGCTTGCGCCTCCGCCGCCGCGTCCCGCTCTGGTGCTCGTCGGCGTGATGGAGGGTCATCCGCCTTCAGCAGTGATCGAGGGATTCCCCGGCGTCGAAGGCGCGCGGGTCGTCCGAGTCGGCGACGTCATTGCGGGGCTTTCGATCAACAACGTTGGTGGCGGTCGGGTCATCATCACCGGCATGGACACCACGTGGGTCTTACAGGTGCGAGAGCCATGGAAGAACTAAGGGCGGCGAAGGGCGGCGAACGGCGGCGGAGGGCGGCGTGGGTTGTCATCCTGCTCCTCCTCGCCACTCGGTCCGCACCGGCTCAGGACACCACGGCCATCCGATTCAGAAACGACAGCGTATCAGTCCGCTTCATCGAGACCGATATCCGCGCGATCATCCAGGCCATCGGGCAGTACTTGCCGAAACCGGTCTTGATCGGACCCATTCAGCCCGTCCGTGTGACCCTCGAGACCCCCGGTCCTGTGGATCGCGCGACATTGCGCTCGTTGCTGCGGGGACTGCTGGAGTCGCAGAATCTCGAATTCATCGAGGATTCGGCGTTCTATCGAGTCGGTCCTCGCCAGCAGCAGGAACCGCGACCTACCCGCCAGGCGAGGTCCGATTCCGGGCCCGTCCGATTGTTCGTCATCCGGCTCCGCCATGCCCGCGCTTCCGATGTTGCGGCCACGGTGAATCAACTGTTCGGCGGCACGGGCGCCTTTTCCGGCCAGAGCGGTCTCTCGACCGGTACGCTGTCGGATGAGTTGCGGCGCAATGTCGTTCCCCCGGCAGGCGCACCTTCGCAGCCCGGCCAAACTCCGGTTCGCCAATCGTCGCTTGCCGGCGCGGTCACGATCGTGCCGGACGAATTGACCAATGCGTTGCTGGTCCGCGCGTCCGAGACCGATTTCGATGTCCTCAAGGAGGCGGTGGATCAGCTCGATATTCGACCTCTACAGGTCCTGATCGAAGTGCTGATCGTCGAAGCCCGCCACGATCGCTCATTCTCGGTCGGTGCTGACCTCTTCGTACCCCCGCAGTCCGTGGACAAGGGCGATGGAACCGCCGGCGGTCAAACTGTCGGCGGCGGGCTCGGTGATCTGGTGATCACGTTGATGAACCTTGGCCGCGCCAACATCGACGCGACGATCCGTGCCGCTGCGAGCCGTGGAGACGTGGAGATTGTTTCTCGCCCTGTTCTGCTCGCGTCGAACAATCAAGAGGCACGGTTCCTCGTCGGATCGCAGCGGCCATTCGTGCAGGTGAGTCGGAGCCTGCCGACCGATTCTCCGCAACGCGACCAGGTGATTCAGTACCGCGACGTCGGCACAAAGCTCACCGTTCGGCCGACGATCAATCAGGACGGGTATGTATCCCTTTTGATCCAACAGGAGATCAACCAGGCCACCAGCGAAGTCCAGTTCGACGCGCCGGTAATTTCCACGCGGGAAGCCGTCACGCGCGTGCTCGTGAGGAACGGCCAAACCATCGTACTCGGCGGATTACGGGACCAGCAGAAGGACGTGTCCCAGGGGGGTGTGCCGATTCTCTCCGGGATTCCTATCATCGGCGGCTTGTTTGGTCGCGCGGATCGCAAGAGCAACCAAACCGAGCTCTACATCTTTCTCACGCCGCGGATCCTGCGGACCGATGCCGACGCGGATAGCGTGACGGTGCCGCGCATCGAGCGAACGAAGGTGCAATGAGTGATGCCGCGTTAGCCCCGATTATCGGCGTGTCTCCGGCGATCAAGAGAGCGATCGCGCTGATCGAAAGATTTGCGCCGACGGCGCTGCCGATCCTGATCATCGGCGCTACGGGTACCGGGAAGGAGTTGCTTGCACGGCACATTCACTACAGGAGCGGGCGACGCGGTCTGCTGGTCGATATCAACTGTGGGGCGCTGCCGCAGGAGATGGTTGAGAGCCTCTTGTTTGGCCATAGGCGCGGGGCTTTTACTGGTGCCGTGGAAACGGTCATAGGCCACCTGGAGCGGGCGAACGGTGGCACCTTGTTCCTCGACGAAGTGCTGCATCTTTCGCTTTCCGCCCAGGTGAAGCTGCTCCGCGCGCTCGAAACAGGTGAAGTCCAGCCGCTCGGCGCGGAACGGAAGCAAAAAGTCGATTTCCGCGTCGTTTCGGCCGCTCAGGACGACACGACCGAACGACTGGATCAGCGATTGTTCCGTCACGATCTCTTTCAGCGCCTGGCGGGTGTCGTGATCGATCTCCCTTTACTCTCCCACCGTCCGGAGGACATCGTGCCACTGGCCGAGTACTTCGCCGGATTGCGTGGCCAGAAGCTCGAGGACGAGACGCGCATGGTGCTACAGGCGCATGCTTGGCCTGGCAACGTGCGCGAGCTCAGGTTGGCGATCGAGCGCGCGGGTTGCCTGGTTGAAAACGGCACTTTGCCGCCCGGTGCCATGCGCGATGCGATCGCGCTTGGCTTTCCTCCATCCGGAAAGAGCGGGAACTCCAGTCAACGGGCCGTCGCACAGCGCGCCGAGCTGCTAGCAGCATGCGAGGCGGGTACGTGGAACGCGGATCGCGTGGCGCGCCTCTTGGGCGTTCACCGAGCAACCGTCTTTCGTCGCTTAAAGCGTTCGGGCCTCTCGCTCCGGCGGCAATCGTAGCCGTCACGCGTACCTGGTCGCGGAGTCGCACTCAAGTCGCGCGACTCAGCCGCGACGTCGCGACTCTTCGGGGCCTGTGGGGCGAAAAATCATAGCGCACTGCTGATGGCACGGGGCGTGCCTACTACGGCTCCGACATCTTCTCGGAGCCCGATGTGTTGTCTGCCCACCTGGCTGTTCGCTCCTTCGTTCTGTTCTGTTCATTGGCGATCACGGCATCAGCCCTTCGCGCACAAGGTCCGGATTGTCCCAGCTGTCAGCTCC
>DASTDR010000653.1:0-2044 GCA_035710265.1 Gemmatimonadales bacterium
GAAGGTCACCAGCGGACGAGAGTCGCCCGATGTTGTAGATGCGGGCGAGCGGCGCCCAAAAAGTTCGCTCCCGTGTGCGCTGGATGTTCCGGTAGGCGTTGATCCCCCACGTCTGGGGCGCCGGACCGTAGCGCAGCGTCCGTAACGGAATCCTGAACTCGGCGGTCCAACCCGATTCCGTGACGTTCGTTCTTACGTCCCAGCTGCCGTCCCACGTGTTGCTGGCCCTCCCCTGGTCGCGAACCTGCGCGTCGTACTGGACTCCCTGCGCGTTGGTGCCGAACACGAACCCGTTCTGCTGGTCACGAAAGGTGTCGAAGATGATTTGGAACGAATCCATCTCGTTCAGATTGGCGTCCCGGCGCGTATCGGTTGTCACAATCTGCGAAGGGTCGCTGTCGTGCAACGTGACACCCACATAGATGGCGTCGTTGTCGTAGAGAATCCGGATTTCGGTCGCCTCCGATGAGGGCTGCCCTTCAAAGGGTTCGGCCTGGGTGAACCCGCTCAGCACCGGTGCTTTCAGCCAGGTGGACTCGTTCAGGATGCCGTCGATCATCGGCGCCTCTTGAATGGGAAGCGCCGTGGCGGTGATTCGGGAGCCGGCATTGGCTTCCGCGCCGGCGGGCGCCGACTGTTCCTGCTGGGCCCGGGCACGTCGGGCCTGGACGCCAAGCACCAATGCAGCCACCGTACAGACTAGGAGCGGCCGCCCGAACGAACGACGAATAGGCATAAGTATGTGGAGCCCTTAGTAGAAGTGCGCTTTGAGCAAGCCAGGTAAACCGTACCTGACGAATCCGAAGATCATAGCCAAACGATTGTAAATACGTCAATTACGGGCGGCCCGTTTATCCTCGGTCGGCATCCGGCTCCAGCATGCCTGGAAGAGCTGATCGGCGGGAGAATGCAGACCCTGGAGCGAGGTCTTCGATGACAACGAACAGTCGTCCCCCGCATTTGACCGTGCTCGCATTTGACGCGTACGGCACGTTGTTCGATGTTTTCTCCGTGACCGCCCTATGTGAAGACTTCTTCCCTGCTCGCGGCACTGCCCTTTCCCAACTCTGGCGTGCGAAGCAACTCCACTACACCCTCCTGTGCAGTTTGATGGGGAGACATCGGAATTTCTGGCACTTAACCGAAGACGCCCTCGTGTACGCATGCAGGAGCTTGAGTCTCGAGCTGCCGGCGGACCGTCGGCAGCGGCTGATGAACGCGTATCTCAGGCTCGATGCGTTCCCCGATGCGCGGCCCGTTCTGGAGAGGCTGAAGGACCAGGGAATGCGGCTCGCCATCTTGTCGAACGGAGAGCCGCAGATGCTGCAGGCCGCGACCAACCACGCGCGCATAGCGCCTCTCCTGGACGCCATTATCAGCGTCGAGGATGTCGGCGTCTTCAAACCGAGCCCTCGTGTCTACAACCTCGTGTCGGAACGGCTCTGTGTTGCCACACGGCACATTGGCTTCGTCTCGTCGAACTCCTGGGACGTCGCCGGAGCGGCGTCTGCGGGGCTTACGACATTCTGGGTCCGGCGTGCCGGCGCCGAACCGGAGGAGGAGCTGGGATTCCCTGCGACGCACGTCGTCGGCGCACTCACGGAGGTCCCCGCTCTGCTCCAGCGGTAGGCAACCTTCACATCGCCAGCATGTAAGTGAGCTTTGCGATGATCGCGCGATCAAGGCGGGCATTCGTCCGCTCGTCGCGTCGTTCGTTGTACACGAGAAAGAAGTCGCTCAGCGGCCGGTGGATGATATTGAACCGAACGTTCGAGCTGAGCTGCCGAGTGTCGGTGTTGTACTGAAGCAGCGCATTCAGAAACACATTGGTGCTGAAGCTGTAGTTGACGCGCGCGGTCGCGAGCGTTGACACATAGGAGACGCCAGGCAGATCGATGTCGTTGACGTGGAGGTTGAGCGACGCGTTCAGCCTCTCGTTCGGGCGTATCGACGGCCCGACAGAATACGACCGCTTATATCCGTCGTAGAAATGGCCGAAGGAGTACCGCACGGCGGGAGTGACGAGCGCCGCCGGGTTGCCGTT
>DASTDR010000654.1:0-5071 GCA_035710265.1 Gemmatimonadales bacterium
AACGCCTTCGACCGACATCTCGATCCTGAGTCGCGCGCCTTCGACCGATTGCCGCACATCGACGCAGGCGATGGCGATGAGGCGCTTGAGCGTCGGCGACCACACGGTCGTCGTCGCGCGCCCGACCTGCCCTTCGCCGCCCTTCACCGGCACCGCAACGCGCGACGCGGCAGCCGGTGCGACCGGGGGAAGTCCCACCGATTCGTAGACCCGCTCGACGTCGGACCAGTCCACTTCCAATCCCACGATGCGCCGCCGAGGAAGGCGCCCGGCATCGCGCTGGAGCGCGGCGCGGCCGATGAACGGTCCCTTGTCGAGCGCGACGAGCCGGCCCAGGCTCAGTTCGTACGGCGTATACCGCTGATCCGGAATCTGGGCCCTGCGGCTTCCACAGAAGTCCACGTCGATCAGCAGCAGCCCCGCCTCGACGCGAGCCACGTCGAGCGCGAGCATGCCCGCCGGCATGAGGTCGAAGGGCCGCCCCGCCGCCACGAGCGCGTCCCACACCGACAGCGCACGGTCGCTTGGAATCCAGATCTCGTAGCCCAGGTCCCCGGTGTAACCCGTACGGGACACGTCCACGGGAACGCCGGCAATTTGTCCGCTCGTCACCCCGAAATAGCGAAGCCTGTCGATGTCGGCATCGGCGCACGCGCGCAGCACCCGTGCCGCAAGAGGCCCCTGCAGCGCGAGCGCCGCTGTGCGCTCGGACATGTCGTCGATCGACACGCGCATGCCCTCCGCGTTCTGGGTGAGCCACCGGAGGTTTGGCTCCGCAGCGGTCCAGCGGAACCTGGTCTCGTCGAGCCGCGCCACGGTGCCGTCGTCGATGACGTGGCCGTGCTCGTCGCACCAGGGGGTGTAGACCACCTGGCCGACGGCCATCTTCCCGACGTCGCGCGTGATGATGCGGTTGACGAGGCGCGGCGCATCGGGCCCGGACACCTCGTACTTGAAGAGCGGCGACACGTCGATGAGCGCGGCCGCCTGCCGGATCGCGTTGTATTCGTGCTCGTGATGGGGCTCGTAGCTGCTGACGGTGTAGTAGCCGGACCAGTCGCGGTAGCTCAGCGACTCGCACAGGGCGAAGGTGCGGGCGTGGAACGGAGTGCCGACAGGCATGCAGACGGGTGCGATCTTGATCCGTGTCCGTGCGGTTTGCAACTTGCCGGTGCGAGCCTACGTGTCGATCCTGTTCCGCGTGGCGAGCCCGAGTTCGCCTGGGTGCGTCACTCCGCCGGCCGCAGCCTGCGGAACAGCACGATGTCGTTCAGGATTCGCGCGCGCGCCACAGCCAGACGTCTGCCATCAGCGGTCAAGTCGAAGTCCCAGATCTCCAGGCCGTCATCCGGAAGGTCCGGAAAGTCTCTGAGCGGCTTCGCCGTCCCGGCATCGATGGGCTGGACCCACAGGTTCGACGTGACCGGATGAACAAAGGCAAGGCCAAGACCGTCCGGCATCCAGTGCCAGACTCTGCCAAGCGTTCCCAGAGTCTGCCGCGCCGAGCAGGCCGGCATGTCGCACACTGCGATGATCGGCTGGTTCTGCTCATTGAAGGCTTCGAAGGCCAGGAGCAGCCCGTCTGGTGACACCTCGCCTCGCCCGCGCACGCGATCCTTGGTCACGTCGTGAGCGATTCCCGCCGGGTCGATCGACTTCAGCGTCGCCGACGGCACGTCGAAGACCACGACTTGTCTGCCATCAGGTGAGATTGACGGGATGCCCGTCCCCCGCCCCAGCCGTTTTTGATTGTTCCCGCCCCCGTCCATGCGCCACTGCTCTTGCTTGTCGAAGTCGAAGTAGACGATCGTCGAGCCATCTCGGCTGACCGACGGATAGCCGCCGCCCGGCGCCAGCATCTCGGGGGCGCCTGCCGAGGCTCTCCGTCGTGCGACCCCCAAGCCGGTGCCGGTGCCAGGGACGAACAGGAGATCGTCGTCGATCCACCGCAGACCGAAGCCAGTCTGGGCTTTTGCGGGCGTCTTTGGTACGGGCTGCCTCCACGCGCCACCACTCTCGCTCGTCCAGACGCCGAAGGACGCCTCGAGCCGTGATGTCACCCATGCGTTTCGATCGGCCGTCACGCTGAGCCCGGCGTACTGACTCGTGTCGTTGGTGAATCGCGTGCGCTTGCCTCCGGGGTCCGACAGGGTCCAGAGCTGTGCCAGCGCGCTCAACTTGTCGAGCATGCTGAGAAGAAGCGTTTCGCCGTCGAGCCAGGCGAGCGCAAAGGCAAACTCAGGCGGGCCTGTAGCGACTATCCGCTCTCTGCCTGTGGCCATGTCGACGACCACGATCTGCCCGGTCCGAGGAGATCCCCCGTCTCTGCCTACGAGGGCGATGGTGGACCCGTCAGGTGACCAGGCTGGACCACCCAGACCAGCGAAGTAAAAGTTCAGCGGCGCGATTCGCGTGGCCTTCACTTGCGGCGCGCTGCCATCGATTTCGGCGATCACGAGCTGGGTCTGCTTCGGGGAGGGCGCCTGGACGTACGCCATCTGGCGTCCGTCGGGCGACCAGCCCACTCCACTCACGACGTTCTCGGCCAGCCGCCGCGGTTGACCACTGAGCGTTGGGATCCGCCACAGTTCGGCGGCCGTCGGCGAAATCCTCCGCAGGTAGTCCACGAACTTGCCGTCCGGCGTGAAGTTCACGCCGGCGAGACTGATGTCGGGCGTTGGCGGCACGATCGGGACGCTTCGCCCGGTCGGCGCCACTTGCCTCACCATGAGGCTGTCGGCGATACCCGCGGACTCGACGTAGGCGAGGTAGTCGCCACGAGGGGAGATGGCCGGCGCCCTTGCGGTCCCGCTTGTCGTGAGCTGCTCGAGCTCGAAATCGGCGATGGAGGGCGCTGCCCTCTGTCGAGTCAGGAGCCACGCGGCACCGACCAGCAGCAGTGCCACGACCGCAGCCACTGCCAGCGCCCTGCGACGCCGGCCGATCACGCCGGCGAGGACCTGCGCATTCGAAGAGCTCGACTGAGGCGCCGTATCGGCCGACGCGACCGCTTCTCCCAGCTCTCGCTTGATTCGCTTCAACTCGGCGCGCAGCTCCGTGGCGGTCTGGGTTCGCGTGTCGCGGTCCTTCTCCAGGGCCGTGAGAATTGCCTGCTCGAGGCTCGTAGGAAGATCGGGGCGCAGCGTCCGCGGCGCCCGCGGGTGCTCGTGCAGGATCGCGGCCGAGACGACAGCACTCGTCCCGCCGGCGAAGGCGCGCTGGCCCGTCGCCATCTCGTAGAGCACGAGCCCCAGGGAGAAGACGTCGGTGCGCGCATCGAGCGCCTCGCCCCGCAGTTGCTCGGGAGACATGTACGCCACCGTCCCGACGGTCACGCCTGCCTCCGTGAGCGGGGCGACGGCCGGGAGGGTCGGACCGGCAGTGGCCTCGACGCCGGGCGACGCCGTGCCTTCGACGACACGCGCCAGACCGAAGTCCAGGATCTTCGGGCCGTGCGGCGTCAGGACGATGTTGGACGGCTTCAAGTCGCGGTGGACGATGCCGCGGGCGTGCGCTGCGGCGATCGCGTCAGCGAGGGCAAGAGCCACGTCCACGAGCGAAGCGACTTCGAGCGGGCCGCGCGTAAGACGCTCGTACAGCGACTCGCCCTCGAGCAGCTCCATGACCAGGTACGGCACGGGCGTGGTGCCAACGTCGTAAACAGAGCAGATGTTAGGGTGGTTGAGCGCCGCGATGGCCTTGGCCTCGCGCTCGAACCGATCGAGTGCCTGGGGCGAGGTGGCCCCCGCGGGGAGCACCTTCACGGCCACGGCCCGATCGAGCCGCGTGTCGCGCGCCCGGTAGACCTCGCCCATCCCGCCCGCGCCTATCTGCGCGAGGACTTCGTAGGGACCGACCTTCGTGCCGGGCGTCAGCGCCACGATCGCCGGATTCTATCCTCAGCCACCGGCCCGGCCCGCAAACTCCCGCGTCTCGGTGTGCACCTTCACCTTCTCGCCTTCCTTGATGAAGAGGGGCACGCGGATCTGCAGGCCGGTCTCGAGCGTCGCGGCCTTCGTGACGCCGCCGGAGGCGGTGTCGCCTCGCACTCCGGGCTCGGTGTACGCCACGGTCAGCTCGACGTGCGGCGGGAACTGGATGCCGATCGGATTGCCGTTGTACTTGTGAATCTGGACCTGCACGTTGTCCACGAGCAGCTCGCGATCGTCGCCGACGGTGGCGGCGGCCAGCGTGAGCGTCTCGTAGCTGTCCTGGTCCATGAAGTGGTAGCCCTCGCTGTCTGAATACAGGAACGACGCCGTCACCTGGACCAGATCAGGCTCGCTGAACTTCTCGCCCGCCTTGAAGGTCTTGTCGAAGACGGCCCGTGTCAGCAGGTTTCGCATCTTCACGCGGACGAGCGTCTGGCCGCCGCGCGCCGTCGGCCGCGACACCTCGACGTCCAGGCAGACGTAGGGAGCACCTTCGAACTCGAAGAACGTCTTCCGCTTGATGTCGATGGCTTCAATCAAACTGGGCATGGCGTACGAGTCTATCGCGGGTGCGGGTATAGTCTGCGTGAGGGTCGAGGTGCGAGCGGGCGCAGGGAGATCGACGCTGGCGGCCGTTGTGGTGCTGACGGTGTGGCTCGTCCCATGCCCGGTGCTCGGCCAGGACGTCGACTTCAGCGGTGAGTGGGCGCCTCTCTATCACGAGGACGGTCCCGAGCGGCTGCCCGGCCCCGAGATTGGCGATTACACCGGCCTGCCCCTCAACGACGCGGCGCGGCTGCGAGCCGACAGCTACGACGCCGACCGCATTTCCGTCGTCACGGAGTACCAATGCCGCCAGCACGGCGGCGACTACTCGATGCGCGGCCTCGCGAACCTTCGCATCACGCGGGAGCTCGACCCGCGGACGCAACAGGCCGTGGCCTTCCACACACGCATCGGCTTCCACGACATGGAGCGGACGATCTATCTGGACGGCCGGCCGCATCCGCCCGCCGAGGCAGCGCACACGTGGCAGGGCTTCTCTACCGGGGTGTGGGAAGGAAACATGCTGACCATCACCACCACGCACCTCAAGGCGAACTACCTGCGTCGCAACGGCATGCCCGCCAGCGCGAAGC
>DASTDR010000655.1:0-3241 GCA_035710265.1 Gemmatimonadales bacterium
AGTCTCGGGCCGAGCGCCGTTCCTGCGGAGTTGCGCACGGTCACGCCGTTCCTGCACGCGCAGAACGTCGGCGAGTACATCGGGTTTCTCGAGCGCGCGTTCGGCGCGGTCGAGGAGGCGCGGCACGAAGTCGGCGGCGGGGCAGTGCCGTATGCGCGCGTCCGCATCGGCGACGCCGCGGTCGAAATGGGAGGGCCGGCCGATCCGATGCCGGGTGCGTATTTCCTCTACACCTCCGATGCCGACCTCGCGTACCAGCGCGCTGTGGCCGCCGGGGCGAAACCGCTCTCACCGCCTGCCGATCGGCCGTCCGGCGATCGCATTGGCTTCGTCGAGGATCCTGTAGGCAACCACTGGTACATCGCGAGATCGTCCTGAGGCGCGCCGGGGGTCGCACCCGTATAATCCCGTGTGTCTTGACGCTCGCCCCCGGCTCTTGCCTTGGCCCGTACCGAATCGTGACGCCTGTCGGCGCCGGTGGGATGGGGGAGGTGTACCGCGCTACGGACACGAAGCTCGGACGGGAGGTCGCCATCAAGGTGCTTCCGGAGTCCGTGGCACGCGACCCTGACCGCCTGGCCCGCTTCGACCGCGAGGCCCGCGCCCTCGCGGCGCTCAATCATCCGAACATCGCGCACATCTACGGCCTGGAAGAGTCCGACGGGGTGAAAGCGCTCGTGATGGAGCTCGTCGAGGGCCCGACGCTCGCCGATCGTATTGCAGGACAACCCATTCCCGTCGACGAGGCGCTGCCGATTGTCAGGCAGATTGCCGACGCGCTCGAGGCTGCCCACGAGCAGGGGATCATTCACAGGGATCTGAAACCGTCCAACGTGAAGGTGCGGCCCGACGGTGCGGTGAAGGTGCTGGACTTCGGACTGGCAAAAGCCATCGAACCGACCAGCCCGACGTCGCCAGGCCAGTCGATGTCACCGACCATCACGACGCCCGCCATGACGCAGGCCGGGATGATTCTCGGTACCGCGGCCTACATGAGCCCCGAACAGGCCCGCGGCAAACCAGTGGACAAGCGCGCCGACATCTGGGCGTTCGGTTGCGTGCTGTTCGAGATGCTCTCCGGCCGGCGCGCATTCGACGCAGCGAGCGTCACCGAAACGCTGGCCGCCGTCCTCGAGCGGCAAGTTGACTGGAGCGTGCTGCCCCCCTCGACGCCACCAGGCGTACGCACGGTATTGCGACGCGCGCTCGAGAAGGACCCGAAGCGGCGCCTACGCGACATCGCGGACGCGCGGATCGAGATCGACGACAACCATGTCGCGCCCGTGTCAACGCCGTCCACGAGTACACGCGGGCGCGGAACGACGCTGCCTTGGATGATCGTGACAGTCGTGATCGCCATCGTGGTTGGAGGCACAGCCTGGAACCTGCGGGCACCGGCCACCGCTCCCGCTGCTGTCACTCGTTTCGTCGTGGATACAGCGGGGCCTGTGCCGGCCGACGTCGAGGGTGTCGTCGCCCTTTCTCCCGATGCGAGGCGCCTGGCGTACGTTGCGGCGCCCGGAGGCCAGCGCAGACTCTATCTGCTCGAGATGGATCAGTTCGAGAGCAAGCCCCTCGCCGACACGGAGGGCGCCTCCGATCCCGCCTTCTCTCCCGACGGGAACTGGATCGCCTTCACCGCCGCAGGCCGGATCAAGAAGATCTCGGTGGCAGACGGTACGGTGGTGGCGCTGACGGACGCTCGATACGATCGGGGTGCCTCCCTGAGCTGGGAATCGAACGACTCGCTGCTCATTGGCGCGAGTGGTCACGCAACGGGCATCTGGCGAGTTCCGGCGACGGGTGGTGTGCCGACGGCCGTGACCACGCTGCACTCAGGAGAGGTCGAACACAGGAACCCGGCCATCCTTCCGGACGGCAAGGGGCTGTTGTATAGCGAAGCGGGCCAGTTAATCGCCGAGTCGCTCGGGACTGGAGATCGGCACAATCTGGGCTCTGGTACCCACCCCCGGTACATATCGACGGGACACGTTGTGTATGCCCGGGGCAACGTGCTCTACGCCGTGCCGTTCGACCCGGTTCGCCTCGAGCCTCTGGGCAAGCCCACTGTCGTACTCCAGGGCATTGGTGAGACGAGGGAGTCGGCAGCGGTGGCGCTGTCCGATAGCGGGTCGATCGCGTATCTCCCGGCCGGCGCCGTGGATCCCCAGAGCGCTCTCGTGTGGGTGGATCGAGACGGTACGGAACATGAGACCTTTGTCAGAGGCCTCCGCATATCGAGGCCGCGGCTGGCCCCCGACGGTCAGCGCGTCGCGGCTGTGGTCGAAAGCGACGCCGGCCAGGGGCAGAATCTCGGGGACATATGGATCTACCGTCTGGTCCGCGGTACGAGCAGCAGGATCACCTTCGACGGGCGCAGCACCATGCCCGCCTGGTCGCCGGATGGCCGGCTCGCTTACGGCTCCGACGATAAAGATGGGCGATCCCAGCTGCACATCAGAACGTTCAGTGGCGCGGGTTCGGATGTCACCATCCCGTCGAACCGCGGTACCAACTTTCCGTTCTCCTGGTCGCCGGACGGGCGCTTCCTCGCCACGGTGTCGGTCGATTCCGTGACCCGGAATGACATCTGGGTGCTCCCCATTGACGATTCGCCTCAGTGGCGGCCGTTCGTGAACTCGCAAAACGGCGAGGGTGCGCCCACGTTCTCGCCCGACGGGACGTGGATCGCCTACGCCTCCGACAAGTCGGGCCGCACCGAAATCTACATGCGGCCGTACCCCGGCCCCGGCGAGGAGGAGACCATTTCGACCGTCGGCGGCAATGAGCCGATCTGGGTTCGCAGCGGAGAGCTGTTCTATCGCCAGGGCGACGCAGTGATGGTGGTCAAGATCACCACTACGCCGACGGTGTCGGTGGGCAAGCCCCTCAAGGTCCTCGAAAGCCCATACGCCCGTAGCGATGCCTTCTGGCAGAACTACGCCGTATCACCGGACGGCCAGCGCCTCCTGATGATCAAGGCGACGGGACGCGAGGTGCCCGCGCGCCTCCACGTCGTCCTCAACTGGGCTGAAGAGCTGAAGCGTCAGGTACCCGCGAAGTGACGCGCGGCTACGTTGCTATCGTCTCGGCTTTCCTAAGACGAGTAACTCGATCGCTCGCTGGTGCGCAGCCACGACCGGCGTGACGAGCGAGGCGTCCACGCGCTCGAGCGTGTCTTCCACGGTGTGGAACCAGGAATGGACGCCGAGCACCGCGAATGCCGTGGCATAGCCGCGGT